>JAICXS010000080.1 GCA_025934615.1 Nitrospiraceae bacterium | reverse complement strand
CTTGAAACTCAGGTCCGCTTAAGCGGGATATGTCTGCCAGCAAACGTGGTATCGAGATCGCTTGCAGTGCGGAAGGAAGAAAATGGAATTCGTGGCTTGACTGGGCGGATAATACAAACGAGGAGAGAAGCACCAGCGCAGAGTAACCGAGCCGGCGCTTCAAGCGTGAGGCCGTCCGATTTTCAGTGTCTCTAACTCACGCTCAAGCGTGGCCACTTGTTTTTCAAGAGCGATCATTTTCAGCTCTCGGCCGACCACGACGTCCTGAAACATTTCCAGATCGGCAATTTTTTCCTGTAATTGGGCTTTCGACGCTTCCAGGTTCTGCACCACTGTGCCGTAGGCCCGTACCTGGTCATCTAATTCGCTATGGAGCGCCATAATCTTTTCTTCCGACCGCCGACGCTCCGTAATATCGATGCCGACCCCGAGCATACACCCGTCGGTATTGTTCTGCCATGTGATGGGTGCGCATCGCCACTCGATCAGACACTCTTCCCCGTCCTTAGTCCTCCACGGTGTCTGATGCGGTGTGCCGGGCGCTGGATGGTTGAATTGTAGCTTGACTGTCTCGATCCAGGCCGGCGGAATGAGCAGATCGGTAATCGGCTTTCCAAGCGCTTCATCCCGTGTGTATCCGGTCAACTCTTCAGCGTGGCGATTGAAGAGGAGGACGTGTCCTTCGCGATCGGTAATTACCAACAGACATGGAACCGTCTCGACGAGGGTATGCAATGATTGTTGGCTCTCACGCAGGGCCGCTTCTGCGCGCTGGCGTTCTTCGGCTTGGAGGGTCAGATGCCGCAAATGAAGCGCTCGGCCAAGTGAACTCAGAAAATAATCTCGATCGATGGGCTTCAGAATATAGTCAAAGGCGCCTCCACGAAGCGCCTGCGTCGCTAAGGTTTGATCGCCATATCCCGTGACCAGCAGGACCGGCGTGTTGGGACGGCAGCTTTTAATGCGCTCCAGCAGCGTTAATCCATCCATGCCAGGCATGCGAATGTCGCTGATAATGGCGTCATAGTCCGTCTTCTCAATGCGATCTAACGCAAGCCGGGCGGACCCGCAGAGATCGACGACCGACCCAGGCATCCACAGCCGCAGGGTCTCTGGCAGGGCGCTCAATACGGCAGGATCGTCGTCGATAATGAGCAGGCGGCCACTCGACATAACGTTTTACCTTACGCCTGTGTAGAGGAGCCGTCAATCAGGATGGGGGCGTAGGCGTTTTTCCTCTCCAGTAATTAAAACAATACTGACGATAGGTCCAGACCTATTAGGTTCACAGTTGCGCCGGACGGCGCGATACAGGTACTATTTGCCCCGGCAGAGGCTCGTGACAGCAGGATGACGAATGAGCGACGATCATCTCTATCTCAACAAGTATCGTGCGTTTTTCAAAGCACGCGAAAAGGCTCACGGCTACGAATTTCAACACGCGCCGACCGGCAATGTTCCCCCGCCGAAGGTCTCGTTTCTTCATCGTCTCCGTTGGTGGACGTTCAACCGCGGCGAACGGCTGAAACAAATTCGTGCGGCACGCGATCGTCGTCTTCAGGACATCGTTCAACTCAAGAAACCGTCATCCCAATAATCCAATCGCAAGAATCCGGCAGCTCACTTCGTTTGTGATGGAGGGAAGCAAACGGTGGGAGACTATGACGATGATTGATACTCCAATTAAGCGAGGAAAAGATTGAGACCATTAAATCGGAGCAGACGATGAATCGATTAGGTACCACATTTCTTCAAGCCGCTGTTGTAAGCATCGTGATTACCATTGTTGTCTCCATCATGCCTGAGCTCGCCCGTGTTGCACGAGCCGGTGAACCGGCTGTGACGGCGCCCCCGAAGCCATCGCAATTCCAAGTACCGTTTGAACTCTTCAAGACATGGAGTTTCGACAAGGACAAATCAGAACAAAGGCCAGCAGGGTTTTCGGACTTCATTATTGGGAATGGGGAAACGACCTCCTGGGTAGTCTTGCAGGACCCTAATGCCCAGACACCTCCAAATGTCCTGAAGCAGTCAGCTCCGTGCAGCCCGGATTGTTCTCAAGTCTTGCTGGTCGATACCTTACAGTATGAATACCTTGACCTCATCGTCCGCTTACGATTGCCGGCGACGTCGGGAGAGGCGAATGGGGAGGCCGGCGTAGTGTTTGGTGCTCGCGATCAGCAGAATTACTATGCGGTCACGATCGATCTCTCCGGCAAGAAGATGCAGATCACGCGTGTGCAAGAGGGAAAGGCAACGGCGCTTGCGGATAGCGATGTCACATCGAAACCGGTCGTCTGGCATCTTCTGCGCGTTCGGCGGAACACGCTCCTTAGTAAGGAGTACATCGAAGTCTTTTTTGACAGCACACAGATCTTCTCGATCGAAGACAAGACCTTTGGGACGGGCCGGATCGGTCTTATCACCCGCGGGGCCGCAACGGCGGAGTTTGATAATCTTACCGCGGCGCCACTGTATTCACAAAAGCCACTTTCCGGCCCTGCTGCCTACTAGCGAGACGCTGAATAAGGTCTCAGCTTTGTTCTCGCTTCTCTCAAAGGTTCAACGTACCAAAAGTACGCCTCGTCTTTTTCCTCACTGCGGCCTTACTGGAAGTCTTTTTGAGCATTTTGTTTAGATTTGCTTCATGGCGTCGGTTTTTTCACATGCTGCCGTTGCGCTGGCGATTGGAAACCTTTCGATAAGCCGCTCCATGCCGCCGAGATTTTGGTGGCTTTCGATTCTCTGCGCGGTCCTGCCGGATGCCGATGTCCTAAGCTTTGTCTTCGGAGTCGACTATGGCAGTCTCTTTGGGCATCGCGGATTCACGCATTCATTAATCTTTGCCCTTATACTGAGCCTCGTCATCGTACAGATGTGGTTTAACGGTGTGCGGGTATGGTCGCGAATGTGGTGTGTGCTCATCGCGCATTTCTTTCTCGTTACGACATCACATGGCATGCTCGACGCCATGACCGACGGCGGCCTCGGGGTGGCCTTCTTCGCCCCCTTCGATCAGAGCCGCTATTTCTTTCCGTGGCGGCCGGTGCGTGTCAGTCCCATCGGCATCGCCCCATTCTTCAGCGGCTACGGTCTTGATGTGCTGATTAGCGAGGTTGTCTGGATTTGGGTACCGGTAGGATTGAGTTTATTGACAGCACAGATTCTCAGGAGAAAAGTTTTATAAGGGGAGACTCATTCCTATACGGTAATGGCGGTCAAACCATCGTCTTGGACGGTTTGATTAGCTGGGACAGCGGCATTTCCAGACACCACGTGATAAGATGTCGGCGGAGATTTTATGCCGCCATTTAAACTCGAAGCTCCCTTCACACCGAAGGGCGATCAGGAACAGGCGATTGAGAGGCTGACGGCCGGGGTGCAGGCCGGACTCCAGCATCAAGTGTTGCTGGGCGTTACGGGGTCCGGCAAGACGTTTACGATGGCGAATCTCATCGAGCGTGTTCAAAAACCCACGTTGGTGCTGGTGCACAACAAGACGTTAGCCGCCCAACTGTATCAGGAGTTCAAGGCCTTTTTTCCGCAGAACGCCGTGGAATACTTCGTGAGCTATTACGACTACTATCAACCGGAAGCCTATATTCCGCAAAGCGACACGTACATCGCGAAAGATTCCTCGATCAACGATGCCATCGATCAAATGCGGCACTCCGCGACCCGATCGTTGCTCGAGCGCAACGATGTGGTGATTGTCTCATCGGTCTCCTGTATTTATGGCCTGGGATCGCCGGAGGTCTATCACGGCATGTTGCTGTATCTGGAAGAGGGAATGGACATTCGGCGGGAGCTTATTCTATCGAAGCTGGTTGAGATCCAGTACTCGCGAAACGATACGGATTTTCATCGCGGAACCTTCCGCGCGCGCGGCGACGTGATCGAGATCTTCCCGGCGTCATCCGACGCTATTTCCGTTCGGATCGAATTATTCGGCGATACGGTGGATGCGATTCACGAGATCGATCCGTTGACCGGCAAATCGCTGGCTCGTCTGCCGAAAGTGCCGATCTATCCGAATACCCACTACCTGATTGCTCCCGATCGCTATGAGCGGGCGCTGAACGGCATCGAGGAGGAGTTGGATGCGCGGATCGCACACTTCAAGCAACAGGGTCAATTACTTGAAGCGCAACGGATAGAACAGCGCACACGGTTCGATTTGGAGATGATTCGGGCGATGGGGTATTGCCACGGCATAGAGAATTATTCGCGGCATCTGAGCGGACGCCGAGAAGGTGAGCCTCCGCCGACTCTAATGGACTATTTCACCAAGGACTTTCTTCTCATTATCGATGAATCCCATGCAAGCCTCCCGCAAGTACAAGGTATGTACGAAGGGGATCACTCCCGCAAACGGTCGCTGGTCGATTACGGGTTCCGATTACCGTCGGCCTTCGACAACCGACCACTGAAATTCGAGGAGTTCAAGCAGTTCATGCATCAAGTCATCTACGTGTCAGCGACACCGGGGCCGTATGAGTTGAAGCATGGCGCCTCGCACATTGTGGAGCAAATTATTCGGCCGACCGGTCTCATGGATCCTGACATCGAGGTGCGGCCTGCGCGAGGTCAGGTGGATCATTTGCTGGGCGAGGTACGAGCGACGGTCCAGCGCGGCGGGCGCGTCCTGGTGACCACCTTGACCAAGCGCATGGCCGAAGATCTCACGGAGTATTATCACGATCTCGGGATCAAGGTGCGGTATCTCCATTCGGATATCAAGACCTTGGAACGGGCTGAGATTATCCGGGATCTGCGGCTCGGTGTGTTTAATGTGCTCGTGGGGATCAATCTTCTCCGAGAAGGTTTGGATATTCCCGAAGTCTGTCTGGTGGCGATTCTCGACGCCGACAAGGAAGGCTATCTGAGGTCCCATCGTTCGTTGATTCAAACCGCCGGCCGGGCGGCCCGGCATGTCGAGGGGCGAGTCATTTTTTACGGCGATGCGATAACGGATTCCATGCGCTTAGCGATGGACGAGACGGCACGGCGCCGTAAGATCCAGGCCGAATACAATGCCGTGCACCACATTACGCCCGAGAGCATTCAAAAAAGCATCGGTACATTGGAGTATCAAATGGCGGAGGCCGATTATCTCACCCTTCCTGTGGCAGCCGACGCTCGGGCTTCCTATGTACGACCGGAAGAGCTGGAAGCGTCTATTCGGAAATTGGAAGAAGAGATGAAAGCGGCCGCGAAGCTCCTTGAGTTTGAAAAGGCTGCACAGTTACGAGATCGGATTAAGGCGCTGAAGCTAAAAGAACTAGAAGTCGGCGCTTGATTGTGTGTTGAAGATGAGACTTTGCAGATGTTCAAAGGGCCGTCAGTGAGGCCGCAGCGAGGCGAAAAGCCGAGACGTACTGATTAGTACGTTGCAGGATCTGAGTGAGCGAGAACGAAGCTGGAGGACTTTTTCAACATCTGCACTACGCCTGCTTGTACAGGTAGATGCCGAGAAACATTCCGAGAAAGCTCAGCAGATTCATCTTCAGGGCGATGCCGAAGGTTAATTTTAATAACACCAAGTCAAGGGTGACCGGCGGATTAATCCCGGGGGTGAGTGCCGTTGTAAAAATGTTCTGAATCGTGCCCTTTGGGGCCATGACCCGCAGGATCTCGCCGAGTATTCCACCCAGCAGTCCTCCAAGCAGGATAAACAATAACAGTAGCCATGGGGATTTGCGCACGAGTACCTCAAATTGGGCCGCAAGGTGCGGCGAACCTTAGCGAAAGCTCTCTAGGAAGTCAAGAAATGACGATATGCTTCGTCGGCAGTACAGTAGAGACGGCATTTCTACTGTGATGGATAAGACCTGTCTGTTTGCTTGACTTCCCAGGATGCGTTGTTTACACTTCCACGCTGCTCTTTTTTCAGCTTTTTCTAGCACCTAGGAGATTTTTTTGCTGGATGCATTGAGCGAAAAATTTGAGAAGATTTTAAAGAAGCTCCGCGGTCACGGGGTGTTGACGGAAAACAACGTCGCCGAGGCGTTGAAGGAAGTCCGTCTTGCCCTGTTGGAAGCGGACGTGAATTTTAAAATCGTAAAAGAATTTCTGGACCGCGTGCGTCAGCGGGCCGTGGGTCAGGAAGTCTTGCAAAGTCTCACACCCGGGCACCACGTGGTGAAAGTGGTCTGGGAGGAGCTGTGCCAGTTGATGGGCCAAGGCCAGGCGGGGTTAAGTCTGGCCTCTGCTCCCCCGACGATCATCATGATGGTGGGGTTGCAAGGGTCCGGGAAAACGACGACCTCCGGAAAGTTGGCACGGCTATTTAAGAATCAAGGAAAGCGAGTGCTCTTAGTTGCCGCGGATCCTCGGCGCCCGGCCGCCACGGAGCAGTTGATCAGTCTGGGTGCCGAGCTGGATGTGCCGGTCCATCGCGCGGATCGGCCAGGTACCTCGAAAGACGACGTGGTCCGGACGTGCGTGACAGGCGTGACTCGAGGCCAGGACCAGGGGCATGACGTTGTGATTCTCGATACTGGCGGCCGTTTGCACATTGATGAAGAACTGATGGATGAGTTGGTCGAGGTGAAACGGTCGGTCACACCACATGAAGTCCTCCTGGTGGCCGACGCCATGACCGGCCAGGACGCAGTGGCCATGGCGGACCGATTCAATCAATTATTGGGATTGACCGGCGTGGTGCTTACAAAAGTGGAAGGCGATGCCAGGGGCGGCGCCGTGCTCTCAATCCGCGCGGCAACCGGCAAGCCGGTCAAATTTTTAGGTGTCGGCGAAAAGCTTGATGCGCTGGAAGTGTTCCATCCCGATCGCATGGCCTCCCGCATCCTCGGCATGGGCGATGTCCTGTCGCTGATCGAGAAAGCCCAGCAGGCGTACACGCGCGAGCAAGCCGAAGAGGTGCAGAAAAAACTCATCTCGAAGACGCTGACCTTGGAAGATTTTCGCGATCAGATTAAGCAGGTGAATCGCCTGGGTTCGTTGGATCAGATTATCGGAATGCTGCCGGGCGGCCAGCGCTTGAAAGAAATGGCCGGAGGGGGCGTACCCGAGAAGGAAATCGGCCGTGTCGCGGCCATCATCGATTCGATGACTCTCCGCGAGCGTCGGGATCATACCCTGATCAACGGTAGCCGGAAAAAGCGGATCGCGCGCGGCAGCGGCACCAGCGTGCCGGAGGTCAATCGGTTGATCAAACAATTTCTGACTGCTCGCAAGATGATGAAGGCCCTCAGCGGCGGCGGCGGCAAACGACAGTTGGCTCAGTTGTTGAGAGGTTGAGGTAAGGCTTAGGTCAAGATTTAACAGAAGGACAGGTGCAAGAGGCAGGACCGAGAATCTTCGTCAACCTGAACCCTTGGCCGGAAGGAGAAACG
>JAICXS010000068.1 GCA_025934615.1 Nitrospiraceae bacterium | reverse complement strand
CCTTGCGCCCGGACCACGTCGGCCCGCTCAGCGCCGAGATCACCGCCGCCGCCAGCATGCCAAGGACCGCCGCCACGAGCGCCAGTTTCCAGCCTGTCGGAAGCGCGATGACAAACGACAGTAACCCACTGAGGAGGCTGCCCACACGCTTGAGTGTGCCGCCGAAGATGGAACCGCCAACGAAGGCGCCGATGACAATGGCGATGAAAAAGATTTCCCAAGGAGGTTGCTGAGGCGATTCATGAGTCGCCACGTAAGTTCCCTCGACCGTCGCCACAATGGCCTTTACTCCGGCACTGATCCCGGCGGCAAAATCGCCCGCCTTAAAATGAGGGACCATCTCACGCCGAATGATTTGCGAACTCTTCGCATCGGTTAAGACGCCTTCCAGTCCATAGCCCACTTCGATGCGAATGCGTCGCTCTCCCGGCACAACCAGTAGAAGAACGCCATTGTCGGTACCCTTGCGTCCCAACTTCCAGGTCGTCGCGACGCGATGCGAAAATTCCTCCAGTGACTCGCCCTCCAACGAAGGGAGCGTCAAGACCGCAATCTGATTCCCCGTCTTCCGTTCATGGTCGGCTAACTCCGCGGAGAGCGACGCCGCCACATCGGCCGGCAGCAGATTGGCCAGATCGACTATCCGCCCCGTCAGCGGCGCGACCTCAAGGGCGAAGGCAGGCGAAGATATGAGTGGGCAGAGCAAAAGCAGGATGCTCAAAAAGGTCTGTATCACACCACCCGCCCCCGGCGCGCCAAGACGGCGCCCCTTCTCGAGAGCGGCCGCAGGGAAGAGAAAACCGGAGGCGTAGCCATTACACACGTCCACCGCAAGCGCGCCAGGACGCGCTCTTTCCCGAGGGGCTACGTTGACGACTTGTTCGAGACGAGAACAAAGTTGGAAACCTTTTTCAGCATTCGATCCAAGAGGCTGCTCAAAATGGTCCGTACCTAGGCCGCAGGGGGTAGGCCCGACGAGACATACTAGACAAGTACGTTGAGGCGAGCACGCGACTGAGAACGACGCTACAGGCCATTTTTCAGCAGCCTCAAAATTTGACGGAGGGTGGTGTGCTCACCGCCTTCTCATCCGCCACCGTGAAATTCGGTTTCACATCCACGTGCAGCAGATATTTGGCGGTAAGGTTGGTGGGAAAGAAGCGGACCAGTTTATTATAGGCGGCAACCTTCTCGATATACCGCTTGCGCGCGACGACGATGCGGTTTTCAGTCCCTTCAAGTTGGCTCTGCAAATCGCGAAAATTCTCGTTCGCTTTCAAATCCGGATACGCCTCGGCGACCGCCAGCAAGCGAGACAAAGCAGAGGACAACTGCGCTTGGGAGTCCTGGAATTTTTTAAAGGCCGCCGGGTCGTTGATCAGTTCAGGAGTCGCCTTGACTCCGGCCACTTGGCTTCGCGCCTGGGTCACCGATTCCAGCGTCTCGCGCTCATGGGCTGCATAGCCTTTCACCGTTTCGACCAAATTCGGGATCAAGTCGGCACGACGCTGATATTGGTTGAGCACCTCGCTCCAGGCCGCATTTGTTTCCTCATCTAATCCCTGAATCTCATTGTACCCGCACCCGGACACACTGAAGGCCAGCATCAGCCAGAGTGACAGCACCCACCGCCTATGAATTTTCATGCAACCGACCTCCCACAGTCATTTCCATACCATTGCAGGCCACATCTTCATAGGCCTCCTCATCGGACGTGTCAAGCACGCCCAAGCTCAGCCATCCAAATTTTCGTCTCTTCCGTAGAAGACAACAGTATAATCGGACGCTCATTGACGCCTATCAAGGCAGTGACCTGACATAGTGTTAAGCGGCCATTGAAGAAAGGCATGCCATGACTCCTTACACGGACCTCTGCCTCACCCTCACTCCACAACAGGAGGCACTCAAGCAAGGCGTCCACCAATTTGCACGCGATGTGTTGCGACCGGCCGCCATGGCGCTGGACCGCGTGTCCGATCCGCAACAGATCATCGACTCGGGCTCTCTCCTCTGGACCACGCTGAAAGCGGCTTATGCACAGAGCTTTCATACCGCGCTGGTCCCGCATGCCTACGGTGGGCTGGGCCTGCAAGGATTGGAGTTGCACCTGGCGCTCGAAGAACTGGGATGGGGCAGCGCGGACTTTGCCGCCAGCATCGCCGTGGCGGGATTCCCATTTTTCTCCGTGGCTGCCATGGGCAATGCGGCATTGATCGACGAGTTGGTCCGCCCATTTGTCGAGGATCGCGAGGCTCGGGTCGTGGGCTGCTGGGCCTTGACCGAGCCGAATCACGGATCGGATCGTTTTCAAGTCGGCACGCCGGAATTTTACAATCAGAACATTATCGGACAAGTGACCGCGCGCCGGGAAGGAGACTCGTATGTCATCAACGGAGAAAAAGCGGCCTGGATCTCAAACGGCACGATCGCCACTCACGCCGTTACCTATCTCACCCTGGACCCAAGCAAAGGACTCGCCGGCGGTGGCGTTGCCTTTATTCCACTGAACTTGCCGGGCGTCACCAAAGGCCCTCCGCTCGACAAGCTCGGCCAGCGCGCGCTGAATCAGGGAGGGATGATATTTAAGAATGTCCGCATTCCTGCCCGCTATATGTTGGTGGGGCCAGAGGGATATGAAGCAGTGCTTCAGCGAACCTTGGTGCTCACGAATAGCGCGGTCGCGGCCGTCTTTACGGGTGTCGCACGGGCGGCATACGAGGAAGCCCTGGCGTACACTCGCTCACGGATCCAAGGTGGAAAACCGCTGTGGGAGCACCAACTCGTGCAGAAGCATCTGTTCGAGCTGTTTACGAAGGTTGAAACGTGTCGAGCGTTGTCCCGCGCCGCCTTGATCTACAACCATGCCGCCGCGACTCCAGCCGTCGAATATGCGATAGCCGCCAAGACGTATTGCACGCAAGCCTGTTGGGAAGTGACCGATACGGCGCTTCAGCTCTTCGGCGGCAAAGGTTTGAGCCGAGGCTCTGTGATCGAAAAGCTTTTTCGCGATGCGCGGGCATCGCTGATCGAGGATGGCGCGAATGAGGTCCTCATGCTGGTCGGGGCGCAGCAGCTGATCAAGAAATACGGGGAACACGCGGGCGCATAGAATTTAGGACGATGAACGCGTAACGGCCCTTTTAAGGATGGTCAGAGAGGTCGAGCTGAGCTCAGGGCCTTGCGAACTTCTTCCATTGTTTTGGCATCGAGCCCGGCCTCCCGCAATTGATCATCCGTCGCTTCGGCAATCTTATCGAGATTGCCAAACGTCTTCAGTAACCGATTTCGTCGGATCGTGCCGATCCCGATAATGCCATCTAACTCCGAAGCAACCAACGCTTTCCCTCTCAACTTGCGATGATACGTAATCGCAAAGCGATGCGCTTCATCACGAATGCGCTGAAGCAAATGGGTGGCGGGTGAAGAAGGATTGAGAAGCACCGGATTCTTCCGGCCTGGCAGAAAGACGCGCTCTTCTTTTTCTCCACGCGCCTTCGCCAATCCGATCATGGTCAGCTCGGATCGGCCGATGGTTCGCAATCCCTCTATCGCAGCCATCAATTGGCCGAGCCCGCCGTCGATCATCACGAGATCGGGAAGCGGAAGCTCCTGAGACGAGTGATAGCGACGGGCCACAACTTCTTGCATGCTCGCAAAATCGTTCGCGCCTTCGACGGTTTTAATACGATATTTGCGATAATCGGCTTTCTTGGCTTGTCCCTCGTCCCATACGACCATTGACGCTACGGATTGGTCGCCCATCGTGTTGGAGATATCGAAACATTCGATGCGCCGCGGTGCGAGCGGCAGACGAAGCAGCCGCTTGAGTTCTTCGACCGCTTGCCGGTCGATCTCCTGATCCCGTAAATGGTCGGCGATGGCGGCGCCGGCATTCTCCTCCGCCAACCGGAGCAATTGGTGCTTGGCGCCACGCTCCGGCGTGACGACTCGAACCGATTCGCCTTTTTTCTGCGACAGCCAATCCTCTATCAACGGCGTGTCTTCCAAGGCGACGGGGATCAGAAGTTCTTTCGGCGGCAATCCGTCTTTGTTATAAAATTGTTCAATGGCCGAGCGCACCAATTCCACGTCCGTCGTATCGGCCCCTTCGGGCCAAAAAAAATCCTTTCGACCGATCAGCAGCCCTCCACGGACAAACAGCATCTGCAAATCCACCGCCGGTCCTTGCCGGGCGATCCCGACGACGTCCTGATCGATACCGCTCGTCTGCGCCACACGCTGCCGTTCCAGCGTCCGGTCGATCTTGACGATCCGGTCTCGAACGCGCGCTGCTTCTTCAAAATCCTCCTGCTCGGCGGCTGCATGCATCTTGGCTCGCAGACCATCCAACAATTCCGTGTCGCGGCCTTCTAAAAACATGCGCACCTGCTTGACGATCTGGTGGTAGTCTTCTTTCGTCTGGTTGCCGATGCACGGCGCCATGCACCGTTTGATTTCGAATTCCAGACAGGCACGGTCCGCCCGGCCATTGATTTCAATCTCACAGGTCGCGAGAGGGAACACTTTGCGGATGACTTTCAACGTCTCACGCATGGCGCCCGTCGGCACGTAGGGGCCATAGTAGAGGGCACCGTCCTTTTGAACGCGCCGAACAATGGACAAACGAGGAAAATCCTCTTTGACCGGTAAGCGGAGGTACGGGTACTGTTTGTCGTCTCGCAAGACTACGTTGAACCGCGGACGATGTTGCTTGATCAGATTGCTTTCGAGAATCAGCGCCTCCAGCTCGGATCTCGTCACGATCGTTTCGATATCCGCCACCTGGCCGACCAGCACGCTCGTCTTCGGCGTATGATCGCTCCCCTTCAAGAAATATGTCCGTACCCGATCGGTCAGCACGCGTGCCTTACCGATGTAGATGATTTCACCCCGCGCGCTCTTCATGAGATAGACGCCGGGCTGATCAGGTAAGTGGTCGAGTTTGGATTGCAGATCGGGAGACAGAAGCATGGCTCTAAAGATCTTAGCTATCAGCTATCGGCCGGTAGCTTTCAGCTTGTCAGAATAATGTTGCAGAACAATTGTACGGTGAGCCGATTGGCGTGAGCAAGCGGCGGTCATCCGGCCTAGGTCTCGCAGTCACTGACCGCTGATGGCTGACAGCTAGGCGAAAGCGGTGCCTGGGGGTCGCTCGATCAGCTCAATTTCATAGCCGTCCGGCGCATCGATGAAGATAAATCGACTCCCGGACGATGAGTGGGTGGGACCGTCGGTAATTTTGATTCCTTTGGAGCCGAGATCCCGCATAGTATCGTCCAGGTTCTCGACTTGAAAAGCGAGATGGACCAGGTCTTCCTGCACGGTAACCGGTCCGCTTGGCGGATAACTCGCTAGCTCAATCAGTTCCTCACTGTTCGGTACTTTTAGAAAAGCCAGGTGGGACCCGCGGGGCGAGGTCTTGCGCTCCATGACTTCCAACCCAAGCACACCGGTGTAGAACGCGATTGTCTGATCCATGTCGCTGACGCGCATTCTGGTATGGAGCAGTTTGGTAACCCGCATGGGACGCTCCGCCTTATGGACCTTCAGCGGTCAGCTGAGATGGCTGAAAGCCGACGGCTGATGGCTATTCTATCATGCCGACTTGGCCGGCCCGCTGGTTTTTCGGAGAAGAAGTTCGGATGTTCCCGGCATCAGAAGATCCGGTAATGGCCCGACTTCCCGGTAACCGTTGCGTTCATAAAATTCGCGGGCCGACGTGTTGAAGTCGGACACACAGACAAAGAGATTCGTGGACCTCGTAAACACAACCCGTTCCAGATGATTCAACAAGGCGCGGCCTAACCCTTGGCGTTGCGTTGAAGGGGCGATAGCCAGAAGTTCCAAATAATCGCCGAACAGAAATTGCCGGCGCAGAAGCGCGAGACCGGTCACCATGCCGTTTTGCTCGATCACGTAGCCTTCTCGGCCTGGCGGAAGTGGCGTAAAGAGCCGCTCCCAATGCTTTGCGGTATATCCGAGACGCTTCCACGGATCGGAATCGGCCAGCATACGGATGACCACCGCACCGTCGTCCGATCGATACGCTCTAATGGTGGGGCGCACGTCCGTCATGTGAAGAGGGTGAAGCGCAATCATTCAATAAGGTGGAGATCGTGACCGGCTGGTACCCCTGCCGAACGATCACGTCATCGTAGAGATCGCCGACCACTTCCTGGGTGTGCCGGCCTTTGCCGTTGGCGTGCATCACCACAATGCTGCCGTTCCGGGCCCGCGATTTGACGGTATGAGCAATTTCGGCCCGAGACAGATGCGGATCCGGATCGCCCGATACGACATTCCAGAGAATGAATCGCAAACCTAGAATCTCCGCCAGATGAATCGTTGCCTCATTGTACTCTCCGTACGGCGGCCGGAATAGAGGGGCGGTCCTGCCATACTTCGTCCGTAAGAGCGTCACCGGTTCAAGGATCTCCCGACGTTGCCGTGTCTCATCCAACTCGGTCAAGTGGGCATGAACCTGGCCGTGTGTCCCGATCTCGAAAAACGGGACGGCCAGTAAGGCTTTGACCTCCGCATCATGCTTCACGATCCAGCGCCCGGACAGGAAAAACGTGGCCGGAATTTTCTTTTCGATGAGCGTGCGGACCAACGGCTCATCATACCCACTCCCCTCCCGCACGGGACACATATCGAACGTCAACGCTACAGTTTTACAGGTCCGCGGCCCCTCGCGAATAACTTCAGCGGAGGTCGTCAAAGGATGGGATGCGACGTCATACCCAATAATAATCGCTAATATCAGAATAAGATTCATTCTGTTTTTTTCACTCAATGTGGAGGCCCAAAACGGCGATCCAACGAGGCCGCAGCCGACATCAAAGCCGCAAGCGTAGCCCTGGGCTACGTTGAGGACTTTGACGAGGCGAGAACGAAGTTGGGCGGCGTTTTCGGCCTCCACTCACTTGCCTGTGCGAGCGATTGAGATATTCTGCGCTATCCCTACCCGAATCAAGTAGACCGCAACGAGAAAGCCGTAGACGACGCAGAAGAAATTAAACGCGACTTGGTAAAAATCCGCCAACACCAAGGGCAAGCACAGCGCAAAGACCACACAGGCGATGAGCGTGGCGACGGCCAAACGTTGTCCGAAGTCATGGGCCGGTTCTCGTTGGACCGGGCGCAGCGCCAGCGCGTAGCGCTCGGCGCGAGACAGACATGCGTTCCGTGCGCTCTCGTCCGTCGGTCCCCAACGCTTCAATCCGACCATCCCTCCGAGAATACACAGCCAAGGCGCTCCCCAAAGCGGCCAGTAGGCTTCACCGGTGTATCGGTCGGCCAATACCAGCGCGAGGAAACATGGCCCGTACACCGCACCAAGGATCAGCGGCGCGGCAGCGGTATCTCTGAGGCGCGCTTTGCCCGGTCCGCCTTGGATCAATTCTCGGTCGAAGAGCGGAAAGCCGTATTTGATCAACATCAGCGCAATCGCCACACTGATGGTCTTATCGGGAATATAGCGGAGGAAGTTTTGAATCCAGCTCACCGTTACCCATCCCACACTCTCCCCCCACGCCACGCCGAACAGGGCTTCGAACTCGTCCTGAATGGATTCCTGCCAACTGAGGATCATGGTGTGAAGCGCCTGTGCCACATCCGGATCGAGCGCCAATACCGTGGGCTCCGACAACGCCGCTTGAATAAATGTTCCGGGCACGCTCATGACCGCGGCGCCGAACACGCCAAACGTCACCAGATATGCCGCATGGCTTAGCGCCGAGGTTCGAGACGCCTTGACATAGCTGCAAAAGGCGGCTCGCCGGGCCAGAAATCCCCAGAAGAATCCTCCGCTCATGTTCACCAAGACCCAAGGGAAGATAAGCACGTCCGCGAGCGAACCAGGATAGAGTATCCAATTCACCAGCGCACTGGACAGCAACGCCGTCAGTGCGCCCCACCATGGGCCGAGCAGAAGCGCCGCCAGTGCCGTACCGACCATATCCAGATAAAGGATGCTTTGCAGGCGGAGACTCAGCATCAAGCCGAGATAATTCAGGAGGACCCCGGCGGCCACGATGACCATCAATTCATGCAGCAGCAGATAGGATGAGACATTGAAACGTTTCCACGCCGGCTGAGTGCGCCGTGGACGAGGCTCGCGTGTGATTGCTTGCGTGACGCGGGCGATTCCCTCTTCGGGTT
>JAICXS010000254.1 GCA_025934615.1 Nitrospiraceae bacterium | reverse complement strand
GTCGAAGGAGCCGACTTCGCCGCGGCCTATTTCGAAATCTGGTTGGGCCCTCGGCCCATGCACAAAATCCTCAAGCAGCAATTGATGGGTAAATGAATGACGCGAAGCGTGCCCTCTGTCTCAATGATTGGGCCGCCGCGGCACTGTGGCTATTGGAGAAAGGATGAGGCTGACACAGCGGCCGAGCACGGACGAGAGGTACAATGGGCAATACGGCGCCTTGGACGAATGAGGCCAGAGCGCGATTCGCAACAACTAATTCTTCTTTTTCCCACAATCTTCGACGATCGCTTCGACTCGGCCATTTTCTGGACTGACCATGAGAAGCAGTCCCGCATGCTGAGGATCCCTTTTAAAGAATACGGCAAAGCTCTTCTGAGATAAGCGTTCTTCGGTTCGTGTATCGCCACTTTGAGCATCATAAGTTTTCTCGTGAGTGAACGTGGCGACTGTCTGAGTGTGGTTTAATCGTACGTGGCTTGTTACTCTCCAAAAGTGCCCCGCATCCAGTTCACTGTGCGGACATAATTGTGTCCCTTTCTTTACTTCAACGGTATCGCCCTTATCAATAGACCGAGCAAAGGCCGACCATGGAAGTCCGAGTACGATTGCAAGGCAAAGTAAGTACAGTGGCATGTGAGGGCCTCAAATGGTTAGGGAAGGCAGCTTATTAGGTGGGAACAATTCGACGGTCCCATCATTGGGACTACTTTGTCGGCTTTTTCAAGAAAAGTCACATGCTGCTGGCGGCCCATGACAGCGTCTTGGGACTTCTGTGGCCATCTCCCACTTGTTCACCCATGATTAGTCCAAAGGTGTGTCCCGTTTCGATGCGGCCTTGTTCTGCTCCATCGTCTCTCTCACACGAGCCGTCGACGTCCAGGCAAACTCGTCTTTCACGTGCTGCAAGATTCCCAGGCTCTCTTGTAAAGCATCGATCTTCTTTTGCATCGTCTCCAGAGCACTTCCCATCTGCTTCCCGGAGCAGTGGCGTAGGGTATGGAGACTCCGCCCGGTCCAAAGCCGAAGCGCGTTGTCGGATGGCGAATTCAGTTTGAGCAGATAGATCTGTGTGTTCCGCATGTGTCCTCCGTGATGCGTCTTGGCCGTAAGCCGGCCTCGCATAAGGCGCCAAGGCCGAAGGTCAAACTTTTACAGGTATAGAACCGCTAGGACCGTATTCGCCTTGGGTTAGGAGGCTCGGAAGACGGCCAGCAAATCGCTTAACGCCATGGTTTTGTTCTTCAGCACGGCGCGCTCGGCGTTCACCTCGTCCATCCTGGCTGTATCGACTCCGTTGCTAAGACACGCTACGCTGAGCGTGAGCACTCGATGACACTCTTGCTCGACCTTCTCCTTGACCACCCGGTTCACCGAGAGAATCTCCATCATCTCGGCACGCGTCGAGGCGAGATGCAATTGAAGTTCCTGCTCGGGATATGTCCGGCGTGCGGCCTCGTTCAGACAGCGATCCAGGGTTTGCGCCAGGAATACGTACAGCCTCACCAGCGTGTCAGTGATCTCGACGTGGCTATGAACCACCAGTGGACCACTCATATCGCCCTCCTTTTTGTCGTGCGCAACCAGCGCCATGCCACGTGCCTCTTGTACTTGCCGCGGTTCTGGCGATCACACAGCCGGAGGAAACGGTTTGGGCAGGGCTTCGCCGGCATAGGAGGCGTAGATCGCCGCGCCCCACGTAAAGCACATGAGCCCGAGTAATGCAGAAATTTGATACATCTCACTCACCTCTCTTTCCTAAATAGACGAAAGGCAAAAGCCACCTTTCGAGAGCGGTCCCCAGACTGACCTGGTCAATCACGACCGTAGTTCTATACTAGACCTCTGGATCGATCGGTTCTGGTCAACTTTGCTCAAGTTGGAAAACAACTGATGAACTGGCCAATTGACACGACCGTGAGTGAAGTATGGACCGGCGGCTTACGGTAATCTTGCGTCCGGTATCCCAACACATACAGGACTTCACTCTGCACGTGCGTGCATCGGAAGCCCCGCTATCTCTCTCATACGTTCGACCAACGTCTCATAGGACGCGTAGGTCAGTACCCTGGCGAACTGCCCTCGATAACTGCTCATGAGGCTGATGCCGTCGACCACGACATCATAGACCAGCCAGTTACCGGCTTTTTCCATAAGCCGGAAATCCAAGACATAGTCCTTTTTAGCAGCATACATTTTTGCGCGCACCATGGCATACCCATTGGCGATCTGCTCTTCGAGATAACTGATCGGCTTCGCGCCATAACCTTCAATTTTACCGGCGTAGGACTTCGCAAGGAGGACTTGAAACAGTCGGGTAAACTCCTGCTGTTCCGCCTCACTTCGTTTGACCCATTCCTCACCGAGCGCTCGTTTGGACATTTCCTCACAACTGAAGCGCTCTCGAATGATGGTGAGCAACTCCTCTTGTCGATCGGCCGCATGTGCAGGCCCTTTCAGTGTCATATCGCTGAGGAGCAGGCGGACTTTTTGACTGGTGATTTGGAGCGCCTCGGTCGGGCCGCCCGCCGACGCGATTCCCGGCTGAAAGAAGCACATGAGGACCATCGGCATGGAAAACCCGACGATAAGCGCTCTTAAAATGGAGAGAGGGTGCATGATTTCCTCTATGGCAATGGAGAATCTGGGCCTCTTTCATGGCCTCAGAAGACTCGTGTGGACCTTAATTTGAATTCAACCCTACGCCTCTGTCGAGGGGAAGTCTGGTCAAGATTGCTCACATTAAATTTCGATGGATCAGCAGCTCGGTGAGGATCTGAGTTTGTCGACGTGCGCGACTGAATTTTCGGCAATTGTGATTGTTCACTTAGCGAGCAATCTTGACCAGACGCAGTTGATCAAACGCGCGACAATGAGCCGAGGTAGCGATCGGCCATTCCCGTACGCGTCAGGACTCCGAAAGTACGAAAACCGGTCTCAACAGAATGATGCAGACGTACGGTGTTTCCGCTGTTCGACGATGCGTCTGATGACATGGGGTATTGATGTTAAAACTGAGGCGTAGTACCGATGGGCGACGTGGAAGCGACCGCCGTCGCTCTGGAAAAACGCTGGAGATTATGGCCGCGTTGGGCACAGGTCCTGTGACAGCGGCGTATGTACTCGTGCTGTTGACCTTTGGACTTGATGCGGTACTTCCTTTAGGCACGGCCATCTGGTTCTTCTATCTGATTCCGATCGGCTTTGTTGCGATGTGGTCATCCCCCAAACAATCCTCCCACGTCATGATCCTTGCGGCCATCTGTACTGTCCTCACGTGGGTCGGCTTCTTCCTCTCGCCTCCTGACGACAATGTGTGGCCTGCTATAGTCAATCGCCTGTTCGCAGTCACCGTCATCGGCATCACCGTGATGCTGTCTCTCGCGCGGAAGCGCGTAGAGGACAACCTCAAAGTTCTCGAGGGGTTATTGCCAATCTGCTCCTATTGCAAGAAGATTCGTGACGTCGACGGATACTGGGAGCAGATCGAGCGGTATATCGCGGCTCGATCTGAAGCCGATTTCACCCATGGCATGTGTCCGGACTGCGGGACGAAACACTTTCCGGACGTATACCAGAAACCAGTACGCGTCTAGGATTCGGGCAGCGCAGCCTCTCCCACCGCTATTCTCATGTAGCATTCCGATAGTGGCTGCTTCCTCCTTCCCTTTGCCGTACTCCATCTACCGGAATGGCTTCGATGTATCTTGCAGTCTCTGGCTGACCATTGCGCGGTCACTGTGGAGTCTTATTGCGGCAGTTTCCAACACGCCAACTGTTGGCAGCCCACTGTGCAATTCTGACCAGACAGTCTGCCCCGCAAGCGGTATGCTCGGTTACATCAAATCAAGTTTATATACCTAGGTACATAGAGAGGTCGTGCGATGTTCTCCACGTTCTTTTTGACCGATCTGCCGCCCAACATTGCTGAGCCCACCCTCCGAAAGCTTCTGCGCGACGATCTTGCGGTCTCCATGTCGTTTCGGGACTCTCCCGCTGGAACCGTGGCTCTGGTAGAGGCGCGCGACGCTCAAGAAGCCGAACGTGCGGCCCGTGAGCTTGCCGACATCGCGATTGAGGGAGGACCACCACTGACGGTGGTGGGGCCGGACACCCCGGACGGCCAGCAACTGCGACAGATCTTTGCGTCAAGCGAGGAGCGTGAGCGCACGTGTGAGAAGCGCGCCGGGTATGCGGCGTGCGTCCTGATTGTGGACGACGATCCGATATGTCTACTCGGCATGCAAGAACTTGTGTCGATTCATCTGCCACAGGTGTGTGTCCATGTGGCGGATTCGGGGTGCACGGCCGTTACACTCAACCGGACACGAGAATACGATGCCATCCTGAGCGAT
>JAICXS010000448.1 GCA_025934615.1 Nitrospiraceae bacterium | reverse complement strand
GCCCGCTCCGCGCTGCCGCTCGAAATGTTCCCAAGGCTCTCTGAGCAGACCGGTTACTTCGCTCATCGGACTTCTCGCGCGTTCTGCAACTCGGGAACGTCGGTGCCAGCGGATTGCCCTTCGGCGTGATAGTCATATGGCCCGCGATTGACGCGAGGCTGGCGGTCGAAGTTCTTGGGCGGCGGCGGGGACGATGTTGTCCATTCGAGTCCGGTCGCTTTCCATGGATTGTTGCCGGCGCGAGCGCCGCAGAAAAGCGAGTATGCCAGATAGCCAAGCGGCAACAGGTATGCCGCGGCCAGCACCGCCGCACCGGCCGATGACATCACGTTGTAGACCTGAAACTCCGGTGGGTAGGTGTGATAACGGCGAGGCATACCGAGATAGCCGGCAACGAATTGCGGAAAGAACGTCATGTTGAATCCGAAGTACATCAGGATGGCGGCAAACTTCGCCCACCATTCCGAATACAACTTGCCGGTGATCTTCGGCCACCAGAAGTGCAGGCCGCCGAAGAATGCCGATACCGATCCTCCGACCATGATGTAGTGGAAATGCGCCACCACGAAATAAGTATCGGTGACGTGAATGTCGACGGGTATCGATGCCAGGAACAGACCTGACAGCCCGCCGGTCGTGAATAATCCGACGAAACCGAGCGCGTAAAGCATCGGTGCTTCGAAAGTGATCTGGCCTCGGTAAAGCGAGGCCGTCCAGTTGAAAACCTTGATCGCCGAAGGCACCGCGATGATGAAGGACAGGAACGAAAAGATCAGGCTTGCGTATGGCGACTGACCGGAGACAAACATGTGATGTCCCCACACGAAGAATCCGATCCCGGCAATCGCAATCATCGCATAGACCATGAAGTCGTAGCCGAATATCCGCCGACGCGCAAAGCAGGGAATAATTTCCGAAACCACACCCATCGCGGGCAATACCATGATGTAGACGGCCGGATGCGAGTAGAACCAGAACAGGTGCTGGAATAGAATCGGATCGCCACCATGGGCAGGATCGAAGATCGGCAGACCAAGCCACCGCTCCGCCATCACCAGCATCAGTGAAATTGCCAACACCGGGGTTGCCAGCACCATCACGATCGAGGTGGCGTAGATTGCCCACACGAAGAGAGGAAGCCGGAACCAGGTCATCCCCGGCGCGCGCAGCATATGCGTGGTGGCGATGAAGTTGACGCCGGTAGCGATGCTTGCGAACCCCGCGACGAAAACCCCTGCCGCGGCGGCGAACACATGGGTGTTCGAAAACATGGTCGAATAGGGCGTATAGAACGTCCAGCCGGTATCGACGCCTCCGGCAACAAGCGCATACACGGTGAAAGCGCCTCCGGCGATGGTCAGGTACCAGCTCGTCAGATTGAGCCGCGGAAATGCCACGTCGGGCGCACCGATCATCAACGGCAGAAGAAAGTTGCCGAGAGTGTTCGGAATCGACGGCACCAGGAAAAACCACACCATCACGATGCCGTGGAACGAGAATAGCTTGTTGTAGGTGTCGGAAGTGAACAAGCCGCCGTTCGGCACGAACAGCTCAAGCCGTACCGCCGTGATGGCCGCGCCTCCCAAAAAGAAGAATATGGTAATCGTGATGGCGTACAGAACCGCAATTCGTTTGTGGTCCGTAGTGGTCAGCCACGAAATCACCGAGGTGCCGTGCTGCAGGTAATTAGGACGGGATGGCAGCGGCAGGTCACCGGCCAGCAAAGCATCAGTCATTTTGCTGCTCCGTTGCCGCTCCTGCCTTTTCCGATCTCAGCGAGCGGACGTATGCCGTCAGACTCTGGATTTCCCCATCGTCGAGCAAACCGGAAAAGCTCGGCATGATCGGTTCGTAACCGGCGACAATGTCGCGCTTCGGCTGCAATATCGAATCCCGGATGTACTGGTCATCGGCCTTGACCTGACGGCCATCCGAGAGCTGGACGGTCCGCCCATAAAGTCCCGTGAGTTTCGGCGCGTGCACGCTCGAGTGTTCGGCATGACAGCCCGAGCAGCCTTGGGCGACAAACAGTTTGGCGCCAACATGCGCGAGGTCGTCACCCTCGGGCTGCCTAGTCAGCCAATTCGCATAGTCCTCTTGCCGCATCACCACGATGCGGCCGCGCATGGCCGAATGATTGGTGCCGCAATATTCAGCGCAGAGCAACGGGAATACGCCCGTTCTGGTCGCCTGAAACCAGATCGAGGTGTCTTGCCCCGGCAGTACATCTTGTTTCACGCGGAAAGCCGGAACGAAAAAAGAGTGAATAGCGTCCTGAGACGTCATCACCAGCCGAACCGGCTGATCGACCGGAACGTGCAGCGCGTTTATCTCGCGTGCGCCGTTGGAGTGTTGGGTCTTCCACATCCATTGCTTGGCGACGACATGCATCTCCAGCGCGTTCGCGGGCGCGGCGATACCCTTGATATCGGCAGAGGACGCCCACCAGAACAAAAATCCAAACAGGAACAGCGTTGCTGAGGTCCAGCCGATTTCGAACTCACGTTTGAAAAACTCGGGCAGCGGTCCCCGTTTCGCGTTGGACCCGCGTCGGTAACGAGCCGCAAAGCTAATAACCAGCGCGAACACCAGCAGCATGGTCGATCCGGATAGGATCAGCAGTCCGTAGAAAATTTGGTCCACCCGAACCGCATGGGTGGTGGCCTCTGGTAGGCTGAAGATCGCGTTCATACCGCAGCTCCGCGTCTTCGATTGCGCCACAGCATGAAGCCGATTGCCGCCGCGAGGATCATCGCCGT
>JAICXS010000130.1 GCA_025934615.1 Nitrospiraceae bacterium | reverse complement strand
GGCTCATCGTCGATGCCGTTTCCGAAGTCATGGACATCCCGAGCGCAGATATTCAGCCAGCCCCCATGCTCGGCACCAATGTGGATGTAAGCTTTATCAGCGGCCTTGGCCGATGCGCCGATCGTCTCATCACGATTCTCAACATTGATCATGTGCTCTCACTTGAAGAATTGTTACAGGTCGGATCGACCTCAGAAGAAACTGAAACCGTACAGGCCTGAATCGCTTGTCGAGCGTACTTTATAAAGGAGGATGGGTGTCATGGTGAATTGGCGAAACTTAGCAATTGGCACGAAGGTCATGGGCGTGACGGTGCTGACGGTGGGTGTGTTGCTCGGGGCTGGGGCCTACCTTTTAGGACAAAAAATGCAGGAGGATTTGGTCGAGCTGCTCACCGGCCGAGCCTCGGTCATTCAGAAGCAGATTGAGGTAACACGGGCCTATATTTCCAGTCAGTACGTCGCCAAGGCGAAAGAGAACGGTTTCCTGATTACCACGGATCATTCCACCTCCAAATCGGTGCCTTTGCCGGCCACGGCGATCCGGGAAATCTCCGAAGAACTTTCCAAGGACGGCATTTATAGCGCAAGAATGATCAGCCGCAAGCCGCTCAATCCCAATAACAGCGCGAAGGATTCATTTGAAGAAGAAGCGCTGAAAGCCTTGGAGGCAGGCAAGGACGAACTGGTTCGAGTGGAACCGATCGATGGCAAGCTCACATTCCGGCGCGCCACGATGGATCGAGCGTCGACCCAGGCGTGTATCGGCTGCCATGCCGGCACGCAACTCAACCAAATGATCGGCGCACTCATGCTCTCGATTCCCATGGAGAAGCCCATGGAGCGTGTGAACGGTAATGTTCGCATGCTCTACGCGGGTATCGGCGGAGTGGCGGTTGTGCTCCTTGGCGTGCTCTTCGTGCTGGTCCGTAAACAAGTGATTGCCCCCGCCGAGGCGCTACGCGCGGTGGCCGAACGGGCCAAGGAAGGCGACTTGTCGGTCCGCGTGGAGGTGCACAGTGCGGACGAAATCGGGAAGACGGGCGATGCGTTCAATCAAATGTTCATCCGTGTGGCAGAGGTCCTGAATCAAGTCAAGGCTGGGGCGTCAACGGTAAGCACGGGAGCGGCCCAGATTAGTATGGGAAATGCGGATTTGTCGCAGCGCACATCGCAGCAAGCGTCGGCCCTTCAGGAGACGAGCTCAGCTATGGAGGAAATGACGTCGACCGTGAAGCAGAATGCCGACAATTCGAAGCAGGCGAACCAGTTAGCGATCTCGGCGCGGCAGACGGCAGAAAAGGGCAGCAAGGTCACCACTGAAGCTGTATCGGCAATGGGAGAAATAAACAGGAGCAGTAAGAAGATAGCCGATATCATTAATGTGATAGATGAAATTGCCTTCCAGACGAATCTGCTTGCGTTGAATGCCGCCGTCGAAGCGGCGCGCGCGGGAGAACAAGGCCGTGGGTTCGCTGTCGTCGCCGGGGAAGTACGCAATCTGGCCCAACGGTCGGCCACCGCAGCCAAGGAGATCAAGACGTTGATCCAGGAAAGCGTGCAGCGGGTGCAGGACGGAACCGAACTGGTTAATCAATCCGGCAAAGTGCTGGACGAGATCGTGACGTCGGTCAAACGGGTTTCGGATATTGTCGGAGAAATTACCGCGGCCAGCCAGGAACAGGCCACGGGAATCGATCAGGTCAATAAAGCTATTCTCGAAATGGACAAGACCACGCAACAGAACGCCGCTCTGGTGGAAGAAGCGACGGCTGCGAGCGAATCGATGAAGAAACAGTCCGAATACCTGTTAGAGCAAGTACAGTTCTTTCAGTTAGAGGCTCTGCCAACGCTTGGGAGCCAGACAGCCAAAACGGCGGCCGTGGCCGCGCCTGCACCAAAGGCGGCGACGTCTCCCACGTCTCAGTCCATTCATTTACCCGCCAAGACGACAGAGAACAGCCCTGACTCACTCGCCGCAGTCGGCGCGGGGAAAGGCGCAGAGCGCAATGGTCATAGCAAAGTTGCGCCAACGGCGGAGCAGTTCGAAGAGTTTTAAGTCCTAGGCCCACGCGCTCCGGCGGTAAAAACCGCCGGAGCGCCGTATGATTGATCCCTCGCATAACTCTTATATCGAAGACAGGGTCCGCCATGGCGCTTGAAGACACACTGACGGGACCGGTCTTCGACCGTTTCCGCGACCTCGTCTACAGGAAAGCCGGCATTGCGCTCGGATCTACGAAGAAGTCTCTCCTCGTGTCCCGCCTTGCGAAACGCGCCAAGGATTGCGGCTGCCAAAGTTTCCAAGACTATTACGATGCTGTGACTCAAGCGACCGATGGGGAAGAGTTCCTGAATATGTTGGATTGCATCACTACGAATAAAACGGACTTCTTTCGAGAACCCGTTCATTTCTCTTTTCTGCGGGACGTGATACTGACGTCAGTGGGCACTGAACGACGGCTAAAGGTCTGGTCGGCGGCCTGTTCGTCGGGCGAGGAACCGTATTCGATCGCTATGACAATTACCGATACGATACAGCAAGCGGAGCGATGGGATTGGCGGATTCTCGCGTCCGACATCTCGACCCGCGTACTGGCCCAGGCCAAGTCCGGCCGGTATGAAATGGATCGCGTCGAGCGATTACCATCCGATGCATTGCGTCGCCATTTTCTAAAAGGAACCGGTTCTGCCAAGGGAACCGTGAAAGTTAAACCGACACTGGCCGACCATATCGCATTCCGAAGGATTAACCTGATGGACGAGGTTTATCCCATCAAAACGCAACTCGACGTCATCTTCTGCCGGAATGTCATGATTTACTTTGATCGGACGACACAGGAGTCGGTCCTACGAAAGTTTTTTCGTTATTTGAAGGTGGGTGGATATCTCTTTGTCGGCCATTCCGAGTCCCTTCAGTGGGTCCCGAATCCCTTTACCTATGTCGCGCCCACCATTTATCGAAAAGGGTGACCCACGTGGGAGAGGACGAGTTCGCGCATATTCAACGCAAGCGAGACGATCGTTTTGGACAGGATGTGGCCATCCTGTTGCCGGGAGATTATTGTGCCAGTCGGGAGCCGATGGTGATGTACACGATGCTCGGGTCGTGTGTTTCAGCATGTATCCGCGATTCACTCTTGGGGATTGGCGGGATGAATCACTTCTTGCTGCCGGAGCCCGGCCAGCCGCCGTGTGACACAGAAGGCGGTCCACTCTCTCGGTACGGGCAGTACGCGATGGAGCATCTCATCGAATGGTTGCTTCGGCATGGCGGATCGCAAGACCGGTTGGAGGTAAAGCTCTTCGGCGGCGCACGGTTGCACGACAAGATGAGTGATGTGGGTCGGCGCAACATCGAATGGATCTTAGAGTTTTGTCGCCGGTCGCATCTAAACCCTGTGATCGCGGATCTCGGTCGCTTCCATGCTCGCGGTATTTACTATTTCACTCAGAGCGGACGGGTTCTGCTCCGGCGGGTGCCTTCCGATAGCGAAGGAGTTCAGCAACGTAAGGAGGATACGCGACGCGATGCGTAAGATTCGTGTGCTGATTGTTGATGACTCTGCGCTGATCCGGCAATTGCTCACCGAGTTGCTGAGCACAGACCCTGACATTGAAGTCGTGGGCACCGCCTGCGATCCCTTTGTCGCGCGCCAGCGCATTAAAGAGTTACATCCGGACGTACTGACCTTGGATGTGGAAATGCCGAAAATGGACGGCTTGACGTTTTTGGAAAAACTCATGACGGGTCATCCGATGCCGGTAGTCATGGTCAGTTCGCTGACGGAGGCGGGATGCCAAACGACCTTGAAAGCGCTCGAACTCGGCGCGGTGGATTTCTTTACCAAACCGAAAATCGATTTGCGCGATGAAATTTCGGAGCGGGCGGAAGAATTAGTCGGCAAGGTGAAGATGGCGATGCAGGCCCACGTGCGACCTTTAAGCCACAATCGTGTGGAAGATGTGAAGAGCCGCACCCCGGTCTCACGTACCGCCATGCTGAAGACGACGGATAAGATCCTGGGCATCGGCGCGTCCACCGGCGGAACCGAAGCCATCCGTACAGTCCTCCAGCAGATGCCTGCTGATGCGCCGCCCATCCTTATCACACAGCACATGCCGGAACGGTTCACCAAAGCATTTGCCGACCGCCTTAATTCGCTCTGCGAGATTCTGGTGAAGGAAGCCTGTGACGGCGATAGCGTCCTGCCCGGTCAGGCTCTTGTCGCACCCGGGAACTATCACATGGAGCTGATACGAAGCGGTGCTCGATATCAGGTTCACATCACGCAGGGGCCGCCGGTGAATCGACACCGACCGTCGGTGGATGTGATGTTTCATTCCATTGCCCAGATAGCCGGTTCAAATGCGCTTGGTGTCATCTTGACCGGCATGGGTGCCGATGGAGCGCAGGGACTACTGGCCATGAGGCAAGCCGGTGCAGCAACAGTGGCACAGGACGAAGCCACGTGCGTGGTCTTCGGGATGCCGAAGGAGGCTATTAAAGCAGGTGCCGTTGATAAGATCGTGCCTCTCCAGCATATTTCAAGCGCCCTCCTCACCATGTTGACCTAAGTCACATTGATCTCTGAAGCCCTCCGACTGCATGCGGGTCCGCGCGATTCTCAGTGTGATCCAGTCCAACGATGTCGGCGTCCATTTAACTCCCAGCCCCTCGCCACGGATAAGGATCGTCCTATTTCTGCCGATTGAACGGGAAGTCCTTGCCGGGTAACCGCCATACTCCAATAGACGATCCGGCCTGAACGGCTTGAAAGCCCGGTTATTACAGGATCGTCCATTGTGGCGTGAACTTTGCTCTCTTGCTCCCGGCGACTACTACTCCGGGAAGACGCGGGAGCGAGGTCTATGAATTTACTCACGATCACTCCGAAGACTCATGTGGTCATTACAGGCGGAGCGGGCTTTATTGGGTTTCAGTTGTGCGCCCGGCTATTGGCCGCAGGCGCCCGAGTGACGATTTTGACCAGGCATACCGAGACGCCGCGCGCCGTTGCGCTTGCCAAGCAAGGCGCCGCGATGCTTTCGTGGGATTGTTCCTCTTCCCTGCTCCCGCGCGATTGTGATCGTCTTGCATCGGCACAGATTTTCTACCATCTCGCTGCCGATGTCGCGGTCACAAGTCCCATGCTTCGGCCCACGAATATCGAAGGAACGCAGCGCGCATTGAATCTGGCCGACACTCACAAGATCCCGTACTTCATCTACGCAAGCAGCATTGAAGCCCAAGGGCTTGGCTCAGACGAGGAGGGTCCGCTCAGTGAAGCCGCTCCATGTCGGCCTGTCTCCGACTATGGCGCGTCGAAGGCAGAAGCAGAGGGAATCGTCACACGGTGGGCCGAGTCGTCGAACAAAAAGGCGCTCATTCTCCGCATCGGAAATATTTACGGCCCGGGGAGTGCCTGGTTTCTTCACCCCTGTTTGATGGCGCTGATCGGTCTCAGCCCGCTTGCGCATGTCTGGCCACGGTTGCAGCATCGACGATTTCAACCGCTCTACCTAGACGATCTTATCGAGGGAATGCTCCGCGCCACTCGCCGTGAACTGACGGGAATTTATAATCTCACCGGAGAAGAGCCGATGAGCATCGATGACTATATGCACTCACTGGCGAGTTTGATCGGGCTCACGGATCAGCTTGCGAGCATCCAAACTTCATGGCAAGGGCAGGAGCCGCCGTCCTCGACGCTGGCTCCCGACTTTGGCTATTTCCTCCTGGGATCGCCGGACCGATGCCATCGACTGTACGACAATACGCGCATACGCCGTGAGATCGGTGACTATGCGCGCTGGTCCGTGGCCAGGGGCTTGGCCGCCACACTGAATTGGTATTACAGCGCCGGTATGTTTCCCGGCGCGCTCCACACCGCCCGGCGCCAAAGGATACACACATGCATGTCACACTGATCTTTCCAGGTATCGCCCTTCCGGGCTTCGACAGTTTTAAGAAGAAGCCGACCATTGATGCAAACTTCATCGATCATGGCTTGGCTTCGTTGAGCGCTTCTGCCAAAGCGCACGGCCACACGGTCGACCTCATCGACCTTCGCGCATTGCGCGACTGGCAGCATTTTCGTGAAGAGGTCCGCCGCCGCCATACCCGTGTCTGGGGATTGACGT
>JAICXS010000021.1 GCA_025934615.1 Nitrospiraceae bacterium | reverse complement strand
GACGTTGGTCTCCAGCTCCTTGAAGAGGCGTTCACGGAGATGGCGGGACGTGAGGTACTTGCCTTCCCGGCCTGCGAACGGACTGTTATTGACGCTGAAGGTCATTTGCACCGTCGGCTCGTCGATGCTCACCGGAGGCAAGGGAATCGGATCGTTCGCGTCCGCAATCGTTTCTCCGATACCGATGTCTGCGATACCGGCGACCGCGACGATTTCACCGGCGGAGGCAGTGTCTACGTCTTGGCGTTCTAAGCCGGAAAACACCGACAGCTCCGATACTTTGCCGGGCACTTGTGTCCCGTCCCGCTTGATCTGCATGATGGGCTGCCGTCGCGCGATGGCACCGGATTGAATTTTGCCGATTCCCATTTTCCCTTTGTACGAATCCTGGACGAGCGCCAGCACTAAGATTTGAAGCGGCGCTTCGGCATGAATCGCGGGAGCCGGGATCTGGTTCAAAATTGTCTCGAACAGCGGCGCGATATTGTTGCCGGGCTTATTCACATCCAGCGTGGCCACGCCTTGAATCGCCGACGTGTAGACCACAGGAAAATCAAGTTGTTCGTTGGTCGCGCCTAAGTGCACAAACAGGTCAAAAGTCCGATTGAGCACATCGTCAATGACGGCATCCGGGCGATCGATCTTATTGATGACCACGATGGCCTTGTGTCCGAGCGCCAGCGCTTTGCGAAGGACAAAGGTCGTCTGCGGCATCGGGCCTTCTTTGGCATCGACGAGTAACAGGACGCCCTCGACCATGCGAAGGGTCCGTTCTACCTCGCCGCCAAAATCCGCATGGCCCGGCGTATCGACGATGTTGATCTTGACGCCCTCATAGGTGACGCTGGCGTTCTTGGCCCGAATGGTAATGCCGCGCTCGCGCTCCTGGTCCATCGAATCCATAATGCGCTCGCCCATGTCGTCGATCTTCCGGTGGACATGCGTTTGGCGGAGCATGGCATCGACCAAGGTCGTCTTGCCGTGATCGACGTGCGCGATGATGGCGATGTTGCGAATATCGGTCCGTTGACCAAGCGGTGTGCGCCGTATTTTTTGAACGGCATCGGTCGTCAAATGTGCGTCCATACTAACCTGTACCTTTTTCAAACAAAAAAAGACGCCGACTGATGCGGCGTCAAAAGATAGTATAATTCATGGTGGTGTGCGATTACAAGCGAACGAGTTCAACATAAATACGAGCTTGCCTGCCTTGAGTTTTATCGCTTCCCATTGTAAGGTAATCGAGCTGCCCGCCTGCAATCCTCTTTGGAGTGTTTTCCGCAATGCCATACCCTGATCTGTACGATGAGCCGGCGCGCTCGCGTCGCCGCCCGTGGTGGGTGAAAGCGTTACTCGTAGTCTTTCTTCTCTCGATGCTGGCTGCCGGAGCGCTGGCAGGGGTGATCTGGTATATTTCACAGGACCTTCCCTCGCTCAATTCAGTGACGGCCTACCAGCCCAGTCTCGTGAGTCGCGTCTATTCGGATGACCGCCAAATCGTCGGGCAGTTCTTCGTCGAACGGCGTATTTTGACACCGCTGTCCGATATCCCTCAGTCCCTCATTCATGCCGTGATAGCCGTCGAGGACGCCCGGTTTTTTGAACATCCTGGGCTGGATGTGATTGGAATTGCACGGGCCGGCTGGATGAACCTGCGCAGAGGCGGCAAGGTCGAAGGCGCCAGCACGATCACTCAGCAGCTCGCTCGGGCGTTGTTGCTTTCGCCGGAGCGGACCTACATCAGGAAACTGAAGGAACTGTTTCTGGCTTATAAGATTGAGACGGTGTTGACCAAGGAGCAGATTCTTGAAACGTATCTTAATCAGATCTATTTCGGCCAAGGCGCGTATGGCGTCAGTGCCGCCGCACAGACATACTTTGGCAAGGATATCTCGAAGGTAACAGTGCCGGAAGCGGCATTGCTGGCCGGCCTGCCCAAATCGCCGAATAACTATTCCCCTTACAAAAGCCCCGAACGTGCCAAAAAACGTCAAGAGCATGTGTTAACCCGCATGGCAGAAGCGGGGTTTCTGACACTCAAGGAAAGAGATGAGGCGGCGGCTCAACTCCTGACGTTTCGTCATGGTATGCCTGCCCAGACCGCTCCCTATTTTATGGAATATATCCGTCAGCAGTTGATGGCCAAGTATGGAGAGTCAGCGGTGTACAAGGGCGGACTCGACATTTTTACGACGCTCAATGTACGCATGCAGACGGCGGCGGAGCAGGCGCTTCGCAGTGGGCTTCGCCAGCTTGATAAACGCCAAGGCTGGCGTGGACCGCTGCGGACGGAAGATATCTCGAAGCTCTCTGTTCCGGCACCATCCCCCTCAGAGGCTCCGCTGAAAAAAGGCGATACGATGGAAGGGGTGGTCACAAAGGTCGGCAAAGACCATGTCATGGTGCAGGCCGGTTCGATTCAAGGGAGACTATTCTTTGACGATATGGCATGGGCCAAACGGCGATTGCGGGGGCGGGATCTTGCGAAGGATGTCGCCGTTGTTCCCACACTGAAGGGGCTGTTGAAGCCCGGTGACGTCGTTGAACTGGCGGTAAAGAGCGTCGACCACGATGCCATTTCTTTTGAACTGGATCAAACGCCGGTGGTCGAAGGCGCTTTGGTTGCGCTCGATCCTCGTACGGGGGCCATTCGAGCCATGGTAGGCGGGTATGATTTCAGCCGGTCCGAATTCAATCGGACGGTGCTGGCCAGGCGCCAGCCAGGCTCAGCTTTTAAGCCGATTATCTATGCGACGGCTTTCAATGCCGGTTTAAGTCCAGCCACCGTGGTACTCGATACCCCGGTAGTGTATGAGCAGGAGGACCCTGATAAAACGTGGAAGCCGGAAAATTACGGTAAAAAATTTCATGGCATGACCACGTTACGCAGTGCCTTGACCCACTCGCATAATCTGGCGACGGTCAGATTGCTCGATAAGATCGGGGTCAAGAGTGTCGTGGACTTTTCGAAGACGGTCGGCATTATGAGCCCGTTGAACCATGATCTTTCTCTCGCGCTTGGTTCGTCGAGCATGACGCTCTTGGAGTTAGCGTCTGCCTATGGGGTGTTTGCCAATCAAGGCTTTCGACTCGATCCGTACGCAGTAAGTGTCGTGCAAGACCAGAGTGGGCAAATTCTGGGTCAAAATTTATTTACCCCGCGGCAAGTAATCTCGACCGAAACGGCCTATCTCATCACGAACGTCTTGGAAGATGTCATTCAGCGAGGCACCGGACAGCAAGCGAAATCGCTTGCGCGCCCCATCGCCGGAAAAACGGGGACGACAAACGACTATACCGACGCCTGGTTCATGGGATATACCCCAAATTTCGTCGCCGGCGTGTGGGTCGGATTCGATGATATTCGGTCCTTAGGTGAAACGGAGTCCGGCGCCCACGCGGCCTTGCCGATCTGGATCGATTTTATGCGTGAGGCCTTATTGCAGTTACCGGAAGTTCCGTTCGAAATTCCGGAAAATATCGTTTTCGTGAATGTTGATGCGGCGACGGGGCTGTTGGCTGCCGATCATGGCGAGCAGGGGACGGTGGAGATCTTTCTGAAAGGAACCGAGCCGACCCAATCGGCCCCTCCCAGGACCGATTCGACGCGCTTCTATCAAATCGATCAAGGCGTTGATGGCGTGGGAGAGCTTCCGGCGGCCATTCAGCCATAGTAAGTCGAGAAGTGAGGGCGGGGAGGGACTAAGATTTGCTGTCTTGGTATTCCTCGTGCCACGCCATTTGAATCGCCTCAAGGATCTTCTCATTCGATTTCTTGGGATCGTCCTTGAAGTCCGGCAGTTCTATGACCCATTTGTGGAGGTCGGTGAATCGGACGGCGAGAGGATCCGTCTCAGGATGCGACTCGACCAACTGGAGGGCGATGTCTTCGGTGTCGCTCCACTTCAAATCCATATAGAACTCCTCTAACACGCTCTCTTAGGTCAACTCAGACAGCTTCTTATTCTCGAGCGCTTCCTTCAAGGAATGATCCATCAGCACTTCGGCGAGATGATGGGTCGCTTTTTCAACGTCGGCAATGCGAGCCCTAATCGCTTTGTGGTCGCCTTGTGTGCGGGCCGCCTCCAATGCCGCCAATGATGCTTTGATCGCCTGTGTTTCGTCCGGTGAAATAAGCTGACGTCCCTGCTGTAAGGCTTTCTCGGTGGCTTTAATGATTGCCTCGGCTTCCGTTCTGGCTTCGATCAGTTGCCGCGCCTGTAAATCTTCCGCGGCGAATTTGAAGGATTCGCCGATCATGCGTTCAACTTCATCATCGGATAACCCATACGATGGTTTCACTTGGATGGACTGGACCTTTTCCGTCCGTACGTCTTTGGCCGTGACGTTGAGAATGCCGTTGGCATCGATCAAAAAGGTGACTTCAATGCGAGGCACCCCGGCAGGCAGCGGCGGCATTTTCAACTGAAAGCGGGCCAAGCTTCGATTGTCCTTTGCGAGTTCCCGCTCTCCCTGAAGAATGTGAATATCGACGGATGTCTGTCCATCGACATAGGTCGTGAACATTTCTTTCGCGCTGGCTGGAATGGTCGTGTTCCGGCGGATGAGCGTGCTCATCACCCCGCCCATTGTTTCAATGCCGAGCGACAGTGGAGTGACGTCGAGCAAGAGCATGTCCTGAATGCCGCCGCTTAAAATATCCGCCTGCACGGCCGCGCCTAGGGCGACCACTTCATCGGGATTGAGATGACTATGCGGCGTTTTGCCGAAGAGGTCCTGCACGCGTCGGCGAACCAGCGGCATGCGAGTCGATCCCCCAACCAGTACCACTTCATCGATATCGGATGGTTGCAGGCCGGCATCCTGCAAGGCCGATCGGCATGGCGCCAATGTCTGTTCGACCAAATCTTTCGTCAGGGCTTCGAGCTGATCGCGGGTCAATTCGCTGTGGAATGTCCCGCGGCCCTCGGGCAGGTCAAGGGCGACACTTGTTTTCTGCTCGTCGCTCAGCCTGATTTTTGCCCGTTCCGCTTCGAGCCGCACGGATTGCAGAGTATCCGGAAACCCGTGGACATCGAATCCATGGCGCGTGCGGATCTCTTTTAAGAAATGGTTGACAACTGCTCGATCCAAATCATCGCCGCCCAGATGAGTGTTGCCATTGGTGGACAGGACTTCAAAGATGCCGTTTTTTAATTTGAGGATGGAGATATCGAACGTACCGCCACCAAGATCGAAGACGGCGATCTGTCCTTGTGTGCGCTTTTGCAGTCCATAGGCCAGTGAGGCGGCCGTGGGCTCGTTGATGATGCGAAGCACTTCCAAGCCGGCGATCATGCCTGCATCCTTCGTCGCTTGGCGTTGACTGTCATTAAAGTAGGCGGGAACCGTAATGACGACCTTGGATACATCCTCGCCGAGGTGCGCTTCGGCTCGTAGCTTCAGCTCTTTGAGGATCATCGCGGAAATTTGAGGTGGGGAGTAGGTCTTCTCGCCGAGTTGAATTCGGATGACTCCGCCGTGCTCGGTCAGTCGATAAGGGAAATATTTCAGCTCCTCTGCGACATCAGCCAAACCCCTTCCCATGAAGCGTTTGACGGAATACACCGTGCGTTCTGATCCACGGATGAGGTACTCCTTAGCCGGATCGCCGACAAGGATGCCGTTGTCGGTGAGTGCCACTACAGAAGGGACCATCGTGCGCCCGTGCCGCCCAGGAATCACACGGGGAGTGTTACCGTCCATGTATGCGATGAGCGAATTCGTTGTGCCGAGATCGATGCCGAAAATGCGAGCCATTGAAGTACGGTCACCCTATCGTGGCGGTTAAGTCGTTAACGATATTTCGTAAATAGGTCCGGTTTGAGAGGATTTCTCGCATGTGTTTCAGTGTCGCATCCTTCTCCGCTCGTACAGCCTGATTGCGATCATCTTGCGTCTGAAGATGGTCCCACGTTGTAAAGAGAGAGCGCAGGTCTGATTCCATCGTTTGTTGCCGCCGTTCCAGATGCTCACGTTTGTCCATCAGCTTAGCTCGTAGTCGGTCACGTTCGGATGTCTGATCATCAGAGCATGCAGCACGAAAATCATCGAGATCTTCCTGTAGTTCTAAGATTTCTTCAAAGAGATCGGCCGGCGGAGACGTGCGAATATCTTTGACCGATCCTGCTTCCAGCTGCACCAGATATTCGGCTCGGCGGATAGGATCTTTCAATGTGCGATATGCCGTGTTCAGCAAGGCAGAATTGTCTAAACTGATGGCTTGTTCCGCGTCGGTCTTCCGCTGAAAAAAGTCGGGATGAAACGCTCGGCTGAGTTCATAAAATTTCGTCTCAAGTGTTTGAGCATCAATAGTCAACAAACGCGGAAGCGCGAAACAGGTGAAATAATCGGAGTCTTTCGAAAGCGGCTGAACTTTGACGCACCGGTCGCAAAAGTATTCACCGGTGACCTCCGATTGGCAATGCCAGCACATACTTCGAGCCATGGGGAGCTCGGACCGTGTGGCCTGTATCTTATGACTGTGTTCCATTTGCCTAATGGAATTGCAGGTCTGAGCCCAACAAGACAGGCTCGACCCACACTACTCCTCAACATCGGGATGTTTTAGGGGAGGATCAGGCGGAAAACGATTCTCCGCAGCCGCACGTCTTCTGCGCGTTGGGATTGACGAATTTAAAAGCGCCGCCCATTAAGTCCTTTTGAAAATCGAGCTGAGTGCCTTGCAGATAAATCGCGCTCTTCGTGTCGACGATTACCTTGATCCCTTCGATATCGTACACCGTATCGTATTGCCCGATCTTCTCATCGAAATTGATGGTATAGCTTAATCCCGAGCATCCTCCACCTTTGACGCCGAGACGAAGCCCCCCCTCCGTCATCCCTTGAACGTTCATCAGCCGTTTGACTTCCTTGACGGCTGATTCACTGAGCGTGACTACGGATGTGGCGGTTGTTTCTTGAGACTCCATCGTATGTCCTCCTCGATCAGAAGCTGTTTCTCACTGCTGCTCGCCAGACTTCTTTTTGTAATCGGCCAGAGCTGCTTTGATGGCGTCCTCGGCGAGCACCGAGCAATGGATCTTGACCGGTGGTAAGTTCAGTTCTTGGACAATGTCCGTATTCTTAATCTGATTGGCTTCGTCGACCGTCTTGCCCTTCAGCCATTCAGTGGCAAGGCTCGAGCTCGCGATCGCCGAACCGCAGCCGAACGTTTTAAACTTCGCATCCACGATCGTATCGTTCTGCACCTTGATCTGCAACTTCATCACGTCTCCGCACTCGGGAGCTCCGACGATTCCGGTTCCCACGCCGTCTTCATCCTTCTTGAACGACCCCATGTTGCGAGGATTATTGAAATGATCGACAACTTTTTCACTGTATGCCATGGCTGATTCCCCCTTACCCTTAATTTGACGTGCCGAAATTTAGTGAGCCGCCCACTGGACGGACTTTAAATCGATGCCTTCTTTCGCCATCTCATAGAGGGGTGACATTTCACGGAGCTTTGTCACCACTTCAATAATGCGTTTTGCCGTGTAGTCAACCTCTTCGTCCGTGTTAAACCGTCCCAATCCGAAGCGAATCGAAGAGTGGGCCAAGTCCGATCCCACTCCCAGTGCACGCAGGACATAAGAGGGCTCCAGTGTGGCAGACGTACAAGCAGAGCCGGACGACAAGGCAATCTCCTTCAGCCCCATCAGCAAGGACTCGCCTTCCACATAGGCAAAAGATAAATTTAAATTATTGGGCAGACGCTGAGTGGAATGCCCATTGAGATAGACCTCTTCAAGCTTACTGGTAATGGCGGTTTGCAAGCGATCTCGCATTGCCGAAAGACGCTTGGATTCTGTAGGCATTTCCTGCTCACACAGTTCAACGGCTTTTCCAAATCCCACGATCAAGGGTACGGGCAACGTCCCGGACCTCATCCCACGCTCATGGCCGCCACCATCCATCTGCGCAGCGATGCGAACACGCGGTGCTTTTTTTCGAACATACAGCGCGCCGACTCCTTTCGGGCCATAGAGCTTGTGGGCTGAGAACGACATAAGATCGATTCCCATGTCCTGTACATCCACCGGGATTTTCCCCACGCCCTGCGTGGCATCGCAGTGGAAGAGGATACCCTTCTCTTTGGCGATCTTTCCGATGTCCTTAATCGGGTTAATCGTGCCGATTTCATTATTTGCCATCATAATGGTGATTAGGATGGTCTTGTCCGTGATGGCATTGCGCACGTCTTCCGGCTTCACCATGCCGGCCTTGTCGACGGGCAAATAGGTCACCTTCACGCCTCGCTTCGATTCAAGGGCTTTGCATGTATCCAGCACGGCGCGATGCTCGGTCGAGCTCGTGATAATGTGGTCACCCTTTTCGTGGTACATCTCCACGACGCCTTTGATGGCTAAGTTGTCAGACTCAGTGGCCCCACTGGTAAAGACGATCTCCTTCGAATCGGCGTGAATCGTGCGCGCAATCTGTTTACGAGCGTTTTCAACGGCCTCTTCGGCTTCCCACCCGAACGCATGATTCCGGCTGGCCGAGTTCCCGAACTTCTCGACGAAATACGGCAACATCGCTTCCAGGACGCGAGGGTCCATGGGCGTGGTGGAGTGGTTATCCATGAAAATTGGAAGCTTCATCGTTCGACTCCTTCTGCAGAAAGGGACTGAACCGTAATCAGTGGGGAACCGCCCATCATATCTTCCACGGTCATGCTGTTCAAAAGTTGCGCGATGCTGTCCTGGATTTTCAGGAGAGGCGTTCTGATATTGCATCGATCGTGCTGCTCGCACGAGGAGCCATCTTTGACATGGTAACATTCAGTGATGCCTAAAGGACCTTCGATGGCTTCCAGAACCTGCGCAATGGTGATCGAGCGGGCATGCCGAGCCAGCAGATAGCCGCCCTTGGGACCATTTTGACTTTCCACGACGCCATGTCGAGCCAACGTTTGAAGGACTTTCGCCAAGAGCTCCACGGGTATATGGTGTTCTTCGGCGATCTCCTTCGTGTTCACGATGCGGGCTTTCGTCACATCGCCAAACTGGACGGCAGCAATATGTTGCAGGGCCATCAAGGCATAGTCAGCCTTTTTTGAAAATTTCAACACAAGTGAATCTCCGATTAAAGTAGTCGGGGACCAGCATGATCTCCGATTCAAAAGGTCGGATACAAACATAACACTGGGACATTCGAGCTGTCAATGAATTATTAAGCTATTGTTTTAATTGTATTATAAAGCTCAAAAAATCGTGCATTGCCATGATGCCCTATGATAGATTGATCGGGCTTACGAAACGAGAGGCTGGAAATGGGTGGAACCAATCCTTATATCGAAAAAGCTGAAGTTGAACTGCCGATCAAGCCATACGCTGTGACCTTCATCCATCCTGACAAGACGCAGCAGGTCGTGCACGTGAATCCCGATAAAATTCCATATGGCCCGACAGGCCTGCCCGGCAGTATTTTAGACATCGCCATGGGGGCCGGGATCGACCTTGAGCACGTGTGCGGCGGCGTCTGCGCCTGTTCGACATGTCATGTGGTTGTCAAGCAGGGATTGGAAACCTGCAATGAGGGCACTGACGATGAATTCGATCAACTCGAGGAAGCGCCTGCACTTACATTACAGTCGCGCCTGGGCTGCCAATGCGTTCCGAATGGAACGAAGGATATCGTGATCGAAATCCCGGCCATCAATAAGAACCTTGCGAAAGAAGGGCACTGAATTACGTCGTGATTTCGCCCGTGTCTTCTGTGTGTCTCCCTACACCATCACAGTTCAATAAGCAACGATGAGCCAAGTCAGAGTGAGATTTGCTCCAAGCCCAACCGGCTATCTCCACATCGGTGGAGTACGGACTGCCTTATTCAATTGGCTGTTCGCGCGTGGGGAACAAGGAACCTTTATCCTCCGGATTGAAGATACGGATCAAAGTCGATCGACGGACGAAGCGATACAGGCCATTCTCGACGGCCTGCGGTGGGTCGGGTTGGATTGGGATCAGGGTCCGTTTCGACAGACGGACCGCATGGATCTGTATCGCCAACACGCGTTGCAGTTACTGGATCGCAAGCAGGCGTACTGGTGTGTTTGCACGGCAGAGGAATTGGACGCGAGGCGGCAAGAGGCGCAAGCCACAGGAGGGCAACAAAAATACGATGGCCGGTGCCGGGAGAAAGGCATACTGAACCCGAGCGGCGAGGCCGCACTTCGGTTCCGCGCGCCGCAAGAAGGCCAGACGATCGTCAATGACCTCATCAAAGGCCGAGTTGTGTTCGATAATGCTGTGCTGGATGATTTGATCATTCTCCGCTCCAATGGATATCCGACCTATAACTTTTCCGTTGTTGTGGACGATGCCTTGATGGGCATTACCCATGTGATCCGTGGCGACGATCATTTGACCAATACTCCTCGTCAGGTTCCAATGTTTCAAGCGCTCGGATTCACCGTGCCGCAGTTCGGTCATTTGCCGATGATTATGGGACCAGACAAGACCCGGCTATCCAAGCGACATGGGGCCACTTCGGTGCTCGCTTATCGGGATATGGGCTATCTGCCCGAGGCGATGATCAACTATCTCGTGCGCCTCGGTTGGTCGTCCGGGGATCAGGAGATCTTTTCCATTGCCGAATTGGTGGGAAAGTTCTCATTTGAGCATGTGCAAAAATCTGCGGCCGTCTTTAATCCCGACAAATTGTTGTGGGTCAATGCCCATCACATTCGCCACGGCGATCCCTCGCGCATTGCCTCACTCCTTATCCCTTTTCTAGAACAAAAAGGATTTGCAGAAACCGTGAAGGCAGCGCCACCGGGATGGATGGAACAATTAGTTGTTTTGTTACGGGAACGAGCGCGTACGCTCGTCGAAATGGCGGCGCCATGATTCTGCGGATCGACGATACCGACGTCGAGCGGAACACGGAAGCGTCGCTCCAATCCATCTTCGACGGGCTCAAGTGGCTCGACCTGGGCTGGGATGAGCAGTACAGGCAATCGGAACGGTTGGCGCTGCATAAACAAGTGGCGGAAGCGATCCGGCAGAAGG
>JAICXS010000064.1 GCA_025934615.1 Nitrospiraceae bacterium | reverse complement strand
CGCGCTGCCCGCGCACACGACATTGAAGGCGGTAGTACCATCCTCTGGCCAACATGCCGGCAATGCCGAGCGCTCCACGAGGATTGCTCCAACCTTGAGCCATGGCGGTCCGCCACTTCATTCACACCCCGAGGTCATGGGCAACCTCCGATGGCCGGCTCCATGTTGTCCGCGACAGATTCAACTGCTTGACGACTGTTGCCGGGTTTCCCGCCACGACGGTGTAGGGCGGAACATCCTTGGTGACAACGGCCTGCGCAGCGACCACGGCGCCATATCCCACACGAACGCCCTTCAGAACGGTTGCGCCCTCCCCTATCCAAGCCCCGTTTTCGATCCAGACCGATTTAATATCCACGGGGAGAGGCGGCTCATTCCGCATGCGGGCAATTGGATCGAGGGGGTGGCTATCGTCACCGGCAATGAAGACACGACCGGCAATCAGCACCTGCCGTCCAATATGAACACCTCGCCCGGTTACGATGGTCGTCTGGTATCCGATGTAGCTGTCGCTTCCAATGTCGAGCAACGGGTCATCGATCAATTTCGATCCCACGAATGTCGTCACACCCGACAATGTCACGTTGTCTCCAATGCTGAGCCTGATTGGATTGCCCATCAATAACGGCAGTCCGCCGATTAGACGCAGGTTTTTCCCGACACGCTCGCATCGAGTTTTGAACAGCGGCTCATAGTAGGCGACGCGCAGGACGGTATCCCATGCGGTTCGGCGAAGGCGCCGCTCCGCGTACAGCAGATGATGGAGACCGGGAATGACCGGCATATGAACCGACCGAAGTGCGCGCGCCCATTCGTGCAATTGTGCGTGGAACGGCGTCTCCTTTCGACGCACTTTGACCATAAAAGAATCAAGTGTCCGCATCCCAAAGCCTTAGCGTTTCACCTTCTGCCAGATGACGGATTGCCCCCCGATCAAATACCGCCAGAGCCCGATGGCGGCGGCTGCATTGACCGCACAAAAATAGTACGGCACATAGACGGGCATCCAACGTCGCAACCTCTGGCTCAACCATCCACACACGGCCACACAGTAGAAAACGATCTGAATGCCGAGCGCCAGCGCCAGCACCGGATGCTCTCGCCCAACAAAGGCAGCCGCCAGGGCGGACATGAGGAATACCGGAACCAACCACCGGAGCAACTTATGAGACACAAGCTGCCAGGCGACGCTGGGCCAGGCCAACGGATTGAAGAGACGGCGGTACCGCCACAACGTTTGATAGCCGCCGGCAATCATTCTGATCTTGCGGCGAAACTCCGCCTGCACGTCCGGCACGACAATCTCCACGCTCTGCGCACGGGGTTCATAGACCACCCGCCGGCCCTGAGCCACCACGCCTAACGCCATCGCGAAGTCGTCCGTAATGGTATCGATCGGAAGCGGAACGAACAGGGTGCGGCGGATGGAAAACAGGGCGCCATCGGCCCCCACCATCGTCAATGCACGGCTCTCATGGGCAAACAGCCACCGCTCGTACTGCATGTAGAGTCCTTCCCCCAGCGGTTCGAGACTGCCTTCACCTTGTAAGGCTACATTGCCGCATACGCCGCCAACCGAGGCATCGGCATACCGCTGCACCAATGCCTGCACGGCATCGGGCTGCGGGAAGACATTGGCATCGGTAAAGATGAGGATATCGCCGGTCGCCTGTGCCGCTCCTAGATTCAAAGCGGTCGGTTTGCCCCGACGGACAGGATACGCAACAACGGTCACACGGTCGTCATACTGCCTCAGCAGAATGGGTGTGCGATCCGTCGATCCGTCCGATACGGCAATGATCTGAAGACGGTCTTCCGGATACGACCACGAAAGCGTATTCTCCAGTTTTCGAACCGCCCATCGCTCCTCATTGTAGAAAGGGATGATGACCGACACTGTCGGCAGAGCGGTCAGCAGCCGGTCACGTTCACGACGATCATGCATGAAGAGCAGGAGGGCCGGATACAGGACATAGGTATAGAATAACCCTAATACAGCGCACACAAACATAAGGAAGCCAAGCGACATAGAGACACGCAGCCATCGAGGAGACAGGTAGTGACGGCGCCATCTTTACAAACAACCACCCATGCCACCATCGGAAAAACCTCCCGATCGCATGTCAGTTGTTCACTAAGGCGTTGAAAGAGTTTCTGAACGGCAAAGCGTCCATGTGACCGACAGACATGGGTGTACACAACTGCATGAACACATCAGCAGGCAAAGCGATTTTGACTCGCCATCCGAGTGCTATACAGATGTTCTGAGGCTCAAACTTTTTTGAATGCAAACTATAGAGAAACGGCTACGACAATACCGAACCGATGCGGCGCTTGAGGGAATCCCCGGCCCAGACAGCGGGCCATATCCGTTAGCATTAGAAATGTGGCCCTATTCATACCGTGATCGATGGCATACATACACTATCGAGTTCTATTTGACCTACATCTGACTACAGCACTTTCCTGCTGACACTGTTTCTTCTTACTTATAATACTGCTCCTTAAAAATATGATGGCCTCCGCAAAGGACACCCTCCTTCTCTTTCTCATCCAAGCCATCCGTACGTATACGCGCTATACGCCGTTTGAGCGAGGACGGTTTCGCCTCACATCTTTGCTGTATCAAATGACGAAGCAATTAAGCAAAGAGTACCGGCTGGTAATCACAGCACGAGATGGAAGACGCTTTTCCATCAACCCCAGCGACCCGCAATACCATATGGGTCTTCTCGACGGAGGGGTGTTTGAATCCGAAGAGACACAAGTTGTCAAAGATTCCGTATTTGCCGGTCAGGTAGCAATAGACGCAGGGGCGAATTATGGCTGGTATACCACCTTGCTGAGTCGACTTGTTGGACCTGCGGGAGTCGTGCATGCCTTTGAAGCCATGCCGTCAACCACGGGGACGCTTCGAAACAATTGCAGGTTAAATGGCTGTAACAATGTCATCATCAACCAATGCGCCCTGGGAGATCACATCGGCACGACCGTCATTTACGATCAACCCGGGGGAGCGTCAGGGGACGCATCGCTCTTTCCTCTTGTACGGGGAAAGGGACAGCCCTTTTCATGCGAGATGCAAACGCTGGACAACTACTTCATACAGAAGCGGTTATCCCGATGCGACTTCATCAAGTGTGATATCGAAGGAGCAGAATTGCTGTTTCTTAAGGGCGCCCGCAATGTCTTGAAGCAACATCAACCGACGATTCTGCTTGAAATCAATCCATGGGTGCTGCAGCGATCTGGGACTGACGGTGTAGAAGTATTAGAAGAAATCAGGCAACATGGGAAGTATGCGTTTTTTCACTCGGTGGGAAACCGATCTCAATCTATCGAGCCCAACGATTGCAAAACACTACAATCCTATATCAACGTCCTCTGCCGAGCGTATTAGTTATTATCCTACACGCCCGTCACTTGCACGATCAATTCAATCTCAACGGGAGCATCGAGCGGCAGGGCCACTGCACCGATGGCGACGCGGGCATGTCGGCCGGCGTCCCCGAAAATTTTGACTAATAGATCCGACGCTCCATTGATGACGGCCGGATGCTGAATAAACTCGGCGGTGGACGCGACATATCCCACCATTCGCACGACTCGCTTGACACGATCGAGTGTGCCTAATTCCTGCCGAAGGACCGCTAAAGCATTTAACAAGCAGACCTGTGCGGCCTCATACCCTTGCTCGACCGAGATGTCGTCGCCCAACTTGCCCGACAGGATCAAGGCGCCGTCTCGAAATGGAATCATGCCGCTGAGAAACAGCAAATCGCCGGTTCGGACGACGGGAATATAGGTGGCGACCGGCTTCGGGGGCGCCGGCAACACAAGACCTAAGGCCGTTACTTGCCCATCGAACGAAGTCATCGTTTATCCTGTCCGAACCGCAGCCAGAAAACTTTGTCCGGCCGTCAGCATGGACGTCCCCAACGCCTCGGCGATAGTCTGGCCCAAATCGGCGAAGGTTTGTCGCGTCCCGACATTCACGCCGCGCGCGAGACGCGGCCCATACATCAGAAGCGGGACATACTCCCGCGAATGGTCGGTGCTCGGAGTGGTCGGATCGTTTCCATGATCGCCGGTGATACACAACATATCGTCAGGACGAAGTATCTGAAGCAGCGCGGGCAATTGTCCATCCAAGGTCTGGAACGCCTTGGCCCACCCAACCGCATCGTTCCGATGACCATACAGAGTATCGAATTCACCCAGATTGATGAAAATGAGTCCACGAGGCACCGTATGAAGCCGCTTGATCGTTTCATCGAAATTCTCGGCATCCGACGCCATATGGATCGATTGCGTGAGGCCCTGTCCGGCAAAGAGGTCTTCGATCTTTCCGATGCCGACGACCGGCTGTCCGGAGGCTTTCACATGATCCAACAGGGTCCGGTCGATGGGTGCGACTGAAAAGTCACGTCGGCCGGCTGTGCGGGTGAAGCGTCCAGGTTCGCCGGTGAACGGCCGAGCGATTACACGCCCGACGAGATGCGGTGATTTCAGCAGCTTTCTCGCGATACGGCACCACTCGTAGAGTTGCTCTACAGGCGCCACGCGGTCATGCGCGGCGATCTGAAACACACTATCTGCGCTGGTGTACACAATGGGGAACTTGGTGCGCAGGTGCTCCTCGCCCAATGTGTTAATGATGTCGTTGCCCGACGCAACGCGGTTGCAGATCGTCTTGCGCCCGATCGCCTGCTCAAAGTCGCTCATCAGATCGCTGGGAAAGCCATTGGGATAGGTGGGAAAGGGTCGCTCGACCACAACGCCGGCAATCTCCCAATGGCCGGCAATTGAATCTTTGCCTTTCGAGAGTGCAGCCATCTTGCCGAAGCATCCGTCCGGATCGGCCGATCTTCTCACGCCGCTGAACTCCCCGATGCATCCCAATCCCAACGATTCTAAGATGGGAAGTTTCAATCCTCCGACGGCTTCGGCCACGTGCGCCAACGTATTCGACCCGCCATCGCCATACTCGGCGGCGTCAGGCAGCGCGCCGACGCCGAATCCATCGACAACCATGACGATCGCTCGATTAATCACGGCGGCATGATAGCAGAACCATCTAAAGGTCGGAAAGTCTTCAAGTCGTCACGGCATCCGATTTATGACGACAGATCCGTCAAGGACATTGACCCAGCAAAGCGACGTGACTGTGCCTGTGAAGATTCAGAAGGGAGGCTGTTACTAGCTCCTCGCTGCTTGTCCCTTTAGAAGGGTAAACCGACTTCTTTTTCCAAGCCGACTTTCCACGTTGATCCGGCCTCCGTGGAGCTCGATAAGGATTCGGCGGTCGCCGTCCCTAACCCGCTCCCCTGCCCAGGATTGATCAGTTCGGAAGACTCGTCGTCGTTTCACGCTCCGAGCGAACCTCGAACGGCCTTCATCAACCTCGCGCCTGGTGGCTGATAAAGCCTATGATTTAAGAGGCTGGCCCTCCGCCAATGTGGCGAACACGGTTGGCATCGCGGCGAGAGGAAGGGCAAGATCGACATGGTCGTAGCGCAAGGCATTCAACGGCATGGACGGGACTTTGGCGTCACTTGGGTCTTGGATGAGGCCGAGCCCGCCGTAGTGCTTAATGCCTATGAGGCCTGCAACGCCGTCGTCGCCGGCTCCGGTCAGCAAGACGCCAATGACCCTCGGACCGTACGTCTCGGCGACGGACGTAAATAGCGGATCGACCGCCGGCCGGGTGAAATGCTCCTTCGGCCCGCGGTTCAGTTCAATGTGGTGGCCGTTCACGAGCATATGGTGATCCCGTGGCGCGAGATAGATCGTGCCGGGCATCATAGTCTCGTGAGGCTTCGGCTCGCGAACCGGCATCGTCGAGCGCCGGCCCAACACCTGCCTCAAGTGAAAGCTCTGGAGAGGACTGCGATGAATGACGACCGCGATCCTGACCGGCAGGTCCGCCGGCAGGCTGCTGAAGAGGCGCATCAGGGCTTCGACGCCGCCGGCCGATGCGCCCATGACGATTACATCTCGCGGAATGCCTTCTGAATTGATCATGGCGAATCGGTGCGCGAACCATCGTCCTCCTGCTCAAGGTCCGGAGCGGCCGTTTCCTCGATCACCGCTCGAACCCGAGCCGCTTGGTCGCGGACTTGCTTAAGTCGGCCGTCGGCGTCCGTGAACTGCGAGAGGGCGCCCGCGCAATCGGGACATCCGATTTCTGTCACCTGCTTATCGAATGGCAAGGGCCGCACGAGCTGCAGATCTCACGAATCCACCGTGGTCGCAGCCTCGTCCTTTCTCTGTTCTTCCTGCATAAACAGTAACACACCGTGAATCGCCTTCCCATCGCGTAGCGGCGAGCAGGTCACGCGGCAGGCAATCGGTTTCCCTCGTCGGTTGACGGAGTTGAGGGTGACCGTTTGATGGCTGCCGGCATTGATGGCGGTATGAATGGGCCCGGCCAATTCGGTCACTGGTAGGCCGATGTCTAGGCTCGCAAACGACTTGCCTTTCGCCTCATCGGCACGCAGGCCCCATAGCTCCGCGATTTGATGATTCCACAAGACGACCGTCAAATTCTCGTCCAGCACCACGACGCCCGATTCAAGACTGGCCACGATCGCCTCTTGAAACGTGTTGGCCCGTTGCAGTTCCTCGGTGCGCTCCCGCAATTCGGCATTCACCGTATGCAGCTCTTCGTTCGTCGATTGCAGCTCCTCGTTCATCGTCTCCAGTTCTTCATTGGTCGACTGCAGTTCTTCGTTCGTCGTTTCCAGCTCTTCGACGGTCGATTGCAGTTCTTCGTTCGTCGTTTCCAACTCTTCATTCGTCGACTGCAATTCCTCATACGCGGTTTCCAGCTCCTGCTTCGAATGGTGCAGTTCGGCGCGTAAGTGGACGATCTCCGACACATCGCGAAACGTGAGACTGGCGCCGACGACGGTGCGCCCCTCCTCCACGAGCGGAACGATGTCCACCTCAAACTGTTGCCTGGTGGGATCGGGGGCAGGCCGTTCCGCATGGGGCACGCGAACGGGCACGCGAACCAGTTTTTGCCCGGCAAAGGCTTGTTCCAAGGGGGTCCGCAGCTCCAACGGCCGGTAGGACAGCGTCAGATCTCGAAACGGCCGGCCGATGTCGTCCGGGGTCAGCCCGAAGACGGCGCGCGCCTGCTCGTTCGCCAAGACGACGTTCCCGTCGAGATCGACCACCAGATGCGGATACGGCGCAATATTGAAGGCCAGATCCCGCACCCGGAGCTGCTGGGTCAATCGATGCGCCGCGTCTTCTTCGCCAATATGATGCAGCACCCGCAAGCGCTCGCGCACGCCAAGATTCGTGGCTTTCGCAAAGAGGCGATGCTTCAGCTCGATGGGCGTAAACAGATTGGTATGCGTGAGCAGCATCTCCGCCTTGCCGAGCAGCAAGTACCCGGTCTCGTTCAACGCAAAATGAAACCGCGCCAAGATGTGATCCTGCATCTCGGCATTAAAATACATCAGCGTATTGCGGCAGATCAGCAGATCGAGCCGGGAAATCGGCGCGTCGGTGGCCAAGTCATGCCGTCCAAAGATAATCGCGCGCCGCACATCGGGATGGACGACATAGCGATCCTGCGTCCGCTCGAAATACTGCTCGAGCAGCGGCGGCGGCACCGCCTCGACCTCCTTGGCCGTGTAGACGGCCTGGCGCGCGTCGTGAAGGGCGCCTGAATCCATATCGGAGGCATAGATCTTCACGCGCTTCTGAAACGCTTCCATTCCTAACTGCTCGCAGAGGAGCATGGCGATACTATACGGCTCTTGCCCGGAGGCGCAGCCCGCACTCCACACGCGAATCTCGGCATCCGGTGGCTTGGCGTCAAGCAATTTGGGAAGGATGGTCTCATTGAGATAGTTCCACGCCGGCTGGTCGCGGAAAAATGCCGTGACATTGATGAGCAGATAGTTGAAGAGCTGCGCGAACTCCTCCGGATGCACTTCCAGATAATCGATGTACCGCTCGAGTCCCTCGATCTTGACGGCTTCCATCCGCCGCGCGATGCGGCGCAGTAAGCTGGGCCGTTTGTATCCGCTGAGATCGATCCCGCGCGTGCGCTTCAAGTACAGAAGCAGCATGTCGGCTTGCCGTGCCAGCTCAGGATCGTCCGGCATTATGTTCGAGTCCGTCATGCGAGATTCGTGAGATCGTGCTGGGCCGACAAGAAGCAGGAGTGCTTCTGGAATATCGTCCAACGGCACAATGAAGTCAACCACCTGGGTGTCGATAGCGGCCTGCGGCATGCCGCTAAACTCGGCATGCTCCGGATTCTGCACCACCACGGTTCCGCCCATTTTTTTGATCGCGCGCACCCCCATGGCGCCATCGGTGCCCGTGCCGGTCAGCACGAGCGCCAGGGCGCG
>JAICXS010000034.1 GCA_025934615.1 Nitrospiraceae bacterium | reverse complement strand
CATGGCTGTCTCAGGTCCCGGATTTAGATACCTATATTGACACCATCCTCGTTCCTCCACTACACTGACCCACTCATCACTGTTCGGAATGGAGGAGCGTGTCGAATGGCTAAGAAAACGCCGTTGGAAACGGATATGGCCCGGTTACAGAAAAAAGTCACGGAGCAGCGAACCGCGGTAGCGAGTCCCGAAGGGAATCCCAAACTGCGATCGCTCCATAAACGTTTGAAACGGGCTCAGCGTAAAAAGCGAAGACTGGCCACTCGGAAACAACATGCCATGGGCAAGAAGGCCGGCGCTCAGAAGGCTTGAGGGCTCCTGCCGAGTAAGCGTAGAGGAATTATGAGTCACGATCGTCAAGAAATCGAAGCAGAGTCTTTCTTGCAAACTGACGAGCAGAAGGACGAGATGGCCGACCAGGTTTCGGAGGCCTTGACGGCTAAGGATGCGACTTCAGGGGACCAGACGGCCGAGGAGTCGGAGCGGGAACCTGCACTCACTGCGCTCGAAGAAGAACGTATCAAGGACGAGGTTGAGATTCAGATCGACCTGCTCAAGGATCCGGATTGGGCCGTACGGCGGGAAGCCGCCATTACACTCGGAGAAATGGGCGATGAACGGTGTGTCGAACCGTTGATTCGCGCACTTCAGGACGGCGACTGGCAAGTCCGAGAGGTAGCCAGTGAAGCGTTAGGCATGGTGGGTTCACCGGCTGTCGATCCGCTGATTAAGTTGTGCCGTTCTTGGGACCATCGGAAAGCGGCCGTTCGCGCGTTGGGAAAAATCAAAGACGAGCGCGTTCTCGATCCGCTGATCCACCAACTACGGAGCGATGAATTTGGGGAAGACGCGACCGATGCTCTGGTGGAGTTGGGCTCGCCGGCAGTGGAGAAACTCGTCGCCGCTTTGAGCGACAGAGACGACAATACTCGCAAACAAGCCGTCATCGCGCTCGGCCGCATACAAGACTCTTCGGCAATCGACCCCTTAATTGAGAAGCTCAACGACAAAGATTGGTATACGCGTTTGACGGCCGCCGCCGCATTGGAAAAGATAGGCGATGAACGGGGTCGAGAGGCGATCAAACCGTTGTTGAAAGACCCGGATATGGTCGTCAAAATGCGTGTGGAGCGGATACTGGCAGCTTGGAAAAAGCGCACCGCGAACGCCTGAGTTTGCTGAAAAAGGTCACGTTCCACTCCTACCCCAAGCGCGCCGTGGGCCCGCCCTTCCCGAACCTCGTTCTCGGTTCGTCAAAATCCTCAACGTACTGATGGGTAAAGAGCCGGTCTTGGCCAGCTTAGGGCAGTGGGTGAAATGCAGTACGCCTGCGGTTTTTCCTCTCCTCCGGTCTCATTGGATGACGTTTTGAACAGCCTTTATTGCTTATCTACGAGGGCCCAGGCGCCCTATTATTGCGCCGCCAGTTTATCTACTTCCTTCTGAATGTCGTCTAAGCGAGTTCTCACAATAGTTTTTCCTGATGTAAGTTCTTGCTGAACGGCCCTGATTTTGAGGATGAGGTTGTTGATCTGGGTCGTCCGCTCCGCGACTTTTTCGATTTGTTTCGTTTGCTCCAAATCAGTCACCGCTTGATTCAACGCTTTGGTGGCGCTCCCAAAATTGTGGTCCAGCATATCTGATTTGGCTTGAATCACCTGGGCTTTGACCTCAACCAAGCTTTGACGTCCGCGCAGGGTCCGTTCGAGTCCAACAGTCGTATCGACGACGTTCCGAGACAGATCCGTGATCGTGTCAGTGACGGTTTTGGTCAGCTCGCCGATAGAATGGCGGCCGAGGTAGAACCCAGTGGCAAACGTAGCCGTCAGGACAAGCAGCAGCCCTAAAAACTTCAGCATCAGGTTCCTCTGTTGAGCCTCATTTCGGCTGCCGCAATACTTGAAGCAGGCTCCCAGCTGCCGTGACCCGAACGGCTGTATCGGAGTCTTGTAGCATAGGCTTCAAGACGGGGAGGGCCTCGCGCCGAGCCATTCTTCCCAACGCGCGGGCGGCCATAAGGCGCGGTTGGGGCTGCAGATCTTGTCGCAACAGATCCAACAGGGGAACGCCTTGCTTATATCGCGAGAGCCCGATGGCCTGGGCCACCGCGCCTCGGACCGAGGGATCCGCGTGTTTGCTTAATTCTCGCGCGACTAAGGAGGCCTCACCATCGCCAATCCTCAACAATCCTTCCACAGCTCCAGCCCGGACAAAATCCACAGGGTCCTTCGCCGCTTGCCACAGCAGAGGTCTCGCGTGGGGTACTTGTAAGCGTCCTAGACTGGCGGCAGCGATACTCCGGACGCGTGGATCTTCATCGCCGATGGCATGAGTGAGCGGGGCGGCACTCTCGGGCGTACCGAACTCGCCCAACGCGCCGGCCGCAAACGCGCGGACGGACGGTTCGGGGTCGTATACCGATTGACTCAGCGCAGAAAACCCTCTCGATACTTTCAATCGACCGAGTAAGCCGATCGCCGCCATGCGGGCATTGGGATCCGGTAGCGTGGCCGTACTGAGAATGTCGTCGAAGGCTTCGGCATGACCAAGCTTGACGAGCGCCGCCGAGGCGAACACGGGAAGAGCGCCTTCGTCAGCTCGTGCAATGCGTCGAAGGACGTCGAGGACACTCTGATCGCCGGTGTCGCCTAACGCGGTAATGGCGGCGATTCGGACGGCCGGAGCGGGATCTTGGAGCGCACGTTTCAGAGCGGTAAGTGCGCTGGACGGCTTGGATGAGGTGGACGCCACCAGCGTTCGGCCCAGCCCTTCTGCCGCAAGGGCACGGACAAGTGCGGACGAATCGAACAGGCCGTCCTCAAGTACCGGTGTCATCTGCGGATCGGCGCCATCCTTGAGCGCAGTGTAGGCCGCAATTCGTACATATTCCTCCGCGGCTCGGACATGGCTCGTGATAAAGGCGCCGGCGATCTCACGGAGAAGGCGTGGATCATCCAGTTGTCCGGAGGGAATGAGTTTCAGATAAGTCTTGAACGCCGTTTCCGGCCGGCCCACTCTTACATAACCCTCCACACCGATCTTTAACAACTCGCGCGGTGGATCCTGACCTGGTGGGAGGTTTTCGAAGATCCGTACGACCTGATCAAAATGCCCTTTTTTAAAGGCAGCCAGGGCGTCGCGTTGCGAGTCGGCAGAGGCGGGGGTTGGTCGTACGGACGCCGAGATAGCGTGGCCGTTGAAGGTCAGCAACAACAGAATAGTGAGAATGAAGGGGAGGAAAGTCAATGGTGTAGTAATGTCCGATCAGGCACCGCGCATTGTAACATTCGATGTTGGGGGGTTCAAATAGAACGATGATTGACAGCGGTTCTCCCGATGCCGATACTGACCATCAGAAGCGTTATGGATGTCACGTGTACGGCATGTTCGGGGCAGTGGCCGTCCGCCGACTATCGGATTGCCGATTGCGGGACGTCCCTTGCGTATTTGTTCGAGGATCAATTCTTTCCCGGTTGGACCGTGCTGGTCCTGAAGCGCCACGCCACGGAACTGTTTCAGCTTTCAGCAAATGAACGAAGTGAATTAATCGAAGAAGTCAGTATGGTCGGGCAAGCCCTCATGGAAGTGTTTCATGCCGCCAAAATCAACTACGAATTGCTTGGCAATCAGCTTCCCCATATCCATTGGCATATCATCCCCCGCCTCACGAACGATCCGGCTCCTCGCGATCCGGTCTGGATGGTCAGGCATGAGAAACAACCCTTGACGCCGACCGATCTTGCCGAGCGAGTCGCTCTGGTTCGATCGAGGCTGTTTTTAAAGTCCCCGGACCACCCTAGTCTTCTATAAAAATCCGATCGCAGTTCGCCGTTCTTCACCGCATGGCGGGCGACCGATTCCCGGCCGGTGCGTACAGCAGTTCCATATATTCTTTGACCATTCGTCTGGTGCAGAACTGAGGAGCTATCGTGCGAATTGCATCTTTGACGATTTGAATCCAGCCGCGTGGGATCCCGTCTCGATCCCGCATGTAAAAGAGCGGGACGACATCCTGCTCCAGAATATTGTAGAGTTGATCGGCATCGTGGGCATCCTGCGCCTGCCAATCGGTGAGATGCAGTGAAGTGGGAATTGGCCACCCGTTCGCGCCGTCGTACCCTTCCTGCCACCAGCCATCCAACACGCTTAAATTGGGAACGCCGTTGAGTGCCGCCTTCTGCCCGCTGGTCCCGCTGGCCTCCATCGGTGGACGAGGTGTGTTGAGCCAGATATCGACGCCTTGCACGAGATACTTTGCGACATGCATGTCGTAGTCTTCCAGGAAGGCAATATGCCCGCCCATACCATGATCTTTGCAAAAACTGTAGACATCATGAATGAACCGCCGACCCGGCTCGTCGGCCGGATGGGCCTTTCCCGCGAAGATAATTTGGACGGGACGCCAGCGATCTTGGAGCAGGGGCTGAAGGCGAGCCAGAGAGCTGAAAATCAGCGGTGCCCGCTTGTAAGTCGCGAAGCGGCGCGCGAACCCGATTGTGAGCGCTTCCGGATCCAATAAGGTGCCGCCGGCCAACACTTGTGTCGCGTCAAGCCGCTGTTGCATCCATCCCGCTCGTGCGCGTTCACGAATGAATCCCATTAATTTCCGTTTTTGTATTTGTCGGACGGCCCAGAGTTCCCCATCCGGAATCTCCGTGACCCGGTGCCACACGGCGGAGTTATCGGAATGCTGAGCCCATTCCGGTCCCAAGTATTTACTGAAGAGGTGATTCATTTCCGGGGCAATCCATGTCGGAATGTGAATGCCATTCGTAATGCTTCTGATCGGGGTACGCTCTTCAGGAATATCGGGCCACAGGTTCCGCCACATGTGCCGAGACACCCGGCCATGCTCGCGGCTGACGCCATTGACATGAGAAGACATCCGCAAGGCCAATGCCGTCATATTAAATCCGGCGTCCGGGCTATCCGGGTGCTGCCCCCATTGCAAAAACGTCTGACTGGTTAAGCCAACCTGCTCCCAATACGGTTGGAAGTACTGCGTCATGAGGTGAAATGGAAAGACATCGTGTCCGGCCGGAACCGGTGTATGGGTCGTGAATACCGAGCACTGACGAACTCGCTCGATGGCTTCGTCATGGGATTGTCCCGCCTGAATCGATTCGCGATACAGTTCCAATGTGAGAAATGCCGAATGGCCTTCATTGGCGTGCCATACTTTCGGCGCTAACCCCAGGGCACGCAGGACTCTCACGCCGCCGATCCCGAGTAAAATTTCCTGGCACAGCCGCACTTCTTGATTTCCACCGTACAACCGAGCCGATAGCTCCCGATCCCGCGGCACGTTTTCCGCGACATCCGTATCCAGTAAGTAGAGCGACACGCGGCCGACGCGGATTTGCCAGACCATTACTTTGACCATCCGCTGGTCCATTTCCACTTCTACGGAACAGGGCTGCCCTGAAGGATCGAGCGCTTGTGTAATGGGGGAGTCCAGCCGGTTGAAGGGCTCATATTGCGCTTCCTGCCATCCCTCCGGCGTGATGTGCTGATGGAAATAACCTTGCGGATACATGAACCCCAAACCGACAAGCGGAATACCGAGGTCGCTCGCTTCCTTGCAATGATCTCCGGCTAAAATGCCTAAGCCGCCGCTGTAGATCGGTACCGAGTTATGCAATCCAAATTCGGCTGAAAAATAGGCAATCGTCAGATCATTCCAATTAGGATATTGCCGGCGAAACCAGGTGCCCTCGCGGCTCATATACTGATCGAAGGTTTTAAGAACCGCCGAATATTGGCGGATGAAGATCGGGTCTTCATGCAAGACGGATAGACGATCCGGTTTCACGTCTCGAAGCAGTTTGACAGGATTATGATGGGAGAGGCGCCACAGGGTAGGATCGATGGTTTCAAATAACTGCCGAGCCTCCGGCGTCCAACTCCACCAGAGATTGTAGGCCAATTCCGAAAGCCGACTGAGACCGCCGGGACGAGACACCGGGTGACTATCGCTCACAAGCCCTCCTTGTAAGAAACCATACGTACGGAATGTTCGCAACGGTTATCCAACGAGACCGCAGGGAAGGGAAACCCGGAGGCGTACCCTCTGGGGCACGTTGAGGATCTTTTCGAACCGAGAACGAAGTGGAAACCTTTTTCAGCATTCCGTTTAGGCGTGACCGACTTGTTGCCACGGCGCCCAGTTGGGCGAAAAGGCCACGGCAGCATAGCGTTCACCGAGAATCCTGGTCACGCGGTTCATAAGTCGGGACAATTCTCGCATGTCATCGGGCGTGAGGTCTTGACGGAATCGCGGGTGGAGCCCCCACCTCGTTTCCACTTCCTCGTTTTCCAGCATAGACATGACGCTGACCAATTTAATCTCGTTACCTATGCTGCTGCCGGCCGGCGGTTGGCCGAACGTCTCTGCACCGGCCGCCGAGGGGGGGCCGGTGACCGTCGATGACGTGTGCGGGGCTCCTTCGAATGCCGCCTTCATCGCTGGAATAGCGGCATTGGCGCATAATGTGGCAGCCGAGATGATTAATCCATTTCCGGGCACGTGGGCAGCGTCCGCAATTCGTTCGCCGAACAATCGAAGATATTCCGCTTTCGCGGGGCTTTCTTCCGTCAGCATAAAGGCATGGCGCTCATACATCTGTCGACTTTCTGACACGGCTTGACCGATCGTGACGGTCACTTCCATTTGATCGGTATCGGGTCCGAGCGCGGGCGAAAGGACTGTTTTCAACTGTTGGGTGACCGTATCTTCGAGGCTATCCATAAACTCGGGCCGCTCCTTCAACGGGAGATAAAAGCCGGCGAAGCGGTCCGCCATGTTGAATAAGACTTTTAAGAATTCCAGATAGAGTTTCCACTCCTGTTGGGAATTCAGCTTTAACGCCTGTTCGGGAAGGCTGCGTTTGACCACCGTGACGGATTCGCCGGAGACGGCAATGAGCAGCGCAGCCAGCTCACGAAGTAAGGTGGCATGTTCTCCTTGAGAAGCGGACATGAGGACCTCCAAACTGGGCCATTATATACAAGTTGATGGAGAGCGTCCAAGCGCTGGAATCAGTCTAGTCCAATCTGGGATCGAAATTCCATTGATCTTGCGTCATTCCTGCCGAGGCGGTATAACGACTGCAACCTTGTGATGAACGAAATGGATCGTGAGCCAAAGTCGTATGTGCTGCGGCGTGCCGAGGAAAACGGCCCCTCGAAGCTTTCGCTCGACTATGCGCAGGCGTTGAATGCTCAACAGTTGGCGGCGGTCACGGCGGGCGATGGTCCGGCGCTTGTTATCGCGGGGGCGGGAAGCGGAAAAACGAGAACGCTCATCTATCGCGTAGCCTATTTGATCGATAAGGGGATCGACCCGAGTTCCATCTTGCTGGTGACGTTTACTCGAAAGTCGGCGCAAGAGATGCTGAACCGAACAGGGCTCCTCATCGGAAGTCGAAGCGAGCGAGTGTTCGGCGGCACGTTTCATTCTGTGGCCAATACGCTGCTTCGGCAGTATGGCCGATCGATTGGAATACAGCCGGGTTTTACGATTTTGGATCGCGGGGACTCGGAGGACCTCATTAGCCTGCTGCGCGCACAACTGGGCTTGAGCGAAAAAGACAAGCGCTTTCCGCGCAAGGGAACCATCGCGGAGATGATCAGCAAATGCGTGAATACGCTACAGGGTCTTGACGATGTAGTGTTGGGGGAGTTTGCACACTTCTCGGAGCACCTTGAGGACCTCGACAAACTATGGCGAGCCTATGAAGCCGATAAGCGAGCACGACAATTGCTGGATTATGATGATCTGTTGGTGAAGCTGCGAGAATTATTGTCCACGGATGAGGCGGTGCGACAGACGGTCTCTCATCGCTTTCGCTATATTTTGGTCGATGAATATCAGGATACGAATCGACTGCAAGCGGATATTATCCGAAAATTAGCCGCCACCCATGACAACGTAATGGTTGTGGGAGACGACTCTCAATCCATTTACGCATTTCGCGGAGCCACCTTCCGGAACATCATGGACTTTCCGACCCTGTTTCCCGAGAGTCGGCTGTATAAGCTGGAGGAAAACTATCGAAGTACCCAGCCGATTTTAAACGTCGCAAACGACGTCATTCGAGGGGCGTCCGAAAAATATACGAAGCAGTTGTTCACGAGAAAGTTGGATGGGCCATTGCCTGCGCTTGTCCAGGCCGCAGGCGAAAACGCCCAATCGCGGTTCATTACGCAGAAGATCCTTGAATTGCGGGAAGAAGGCGTTCCCCTGGATGAGGTGGCTATTCTTTTTCGATCGAGTTTCCATTCGTTCGATTTGGAAATTGAACTGTCACGTCGAGATCTTCCATTCGTCAAGCGGGGCGGCTTCAAATTTATCGAGACGGCGCATGTGAAGGATCTTCTGGCGCATCTCCGGGTCATTGAAAACCCACTCGACGCAGTCAGTTGGAATCGCGTTCTGCTCATGGTAGAGGGTGTCGGTCCGAAGAAGGCCCAAGATCTGATTGCCTCGTTTGTAAAGCAAGGTCGACCGGAGCGGACGCCGCTTGACGCGCTTCGAGAAGTAGCCGGGCGGTCCTCCCGTGGCTTGAAGGATCTTGCGAAAGCCTTGGATGAGGCCGGTAAGCTTGCCGCACTGACTCCGGCAGAACAGGTGAATGAGATCTATGGGTACTATTTACCCATTCTCAAAGAACACTACGATGACTATCCGAAGCGGGTACGGGATCTCGAACATCTGTATACGATCGCGGAGCGTTACCAGACGCTCGATACGTTTTTGGCCGATTTGGCGTTGGAGCCGCCGGATCAAAGTGTCACGGGGGTTGAGGCGTTGGATCGAGACGATGAACGAGTGGTGCTGTCAACCATTCACTCGGCCAAGGGACTAGAATGGCAATGCGTCTTTGTCATCTGGGCGGTCGACGGCCGGTTCCCTTCCGCCTATTCCTTCGCAACCGAAGAGGAGCTGGAAGAGGAACGCCGACTTTTTTATGTGGCGGTGACTCGTGCCAAACAGCATTTATTCTTAACTTACCCGATTAACGTGTATGACAAGACTACCGGGTCGGTTCTCTCAAAGCCATCGAGATTCCTGGACGACGTGGCTCCTTCCCTCCTCGAGACGTGGGCCTTGGTCGAGGAAGGCGGCTTCCATGATCGATGGGGCTAAGCGTAGGCAAATCTCCGTTCTTCTCATCTGTTCTCTGATCGTTATCTTCACGACAGTCTTTGGATTCGCTAGGGAGAGAGCGGCGATTACATCGGACGATCCGCACCACAACGATCTGAAGAAAGATTTTTGGCCATCCCTCATTGAGCAAGCCAAGACCGCCGGTTTGCCGACCCGATTTCTGCTCGCTATGGATCCTAGTTATGTCAGGTTGGAATTCGACGACCTCCATGCCTTTGCGGCCGAATATCATCCCGAGGACCATCAATTGATCCTCAATCGAAGTCTTTCATTCAATGGCGCCGGAGGAACGCTGAAGCCGATGGCACAGTTGACTCCGCGAGAATTGGGAACGTTGTATCATGAACTCTTCCATGCCTATCTAAACTATCTTGGTTCGCTTGCGAATCCAGCGACCGTTGGCCCTATGGCGGTTCGCCTGCTCGAATTTGCTCGGGATCGGCAACAGTGTCGGTATCAGCAGGTCAGTATTACGCCCATCGTTCAGAAAAAGGGACGGACCGAGGTGCGATTTTTGACCGACCGAGAGTCCTGGGAGGCGTTGAACGAGACGTGGGCTGTGTTTGTCGGCTGGGCCATCTGGACAAAACTGGAAGTGCAGCGAGGGGCATCACAGTCCCAGCGGGGCGCTGCGGCGGCTCAGGATTCGTGGATCAAACGGCTGAAAAAAGCGGACCGAGATGGAGATTTGATCGGGTATTACGAGCCTGAAAGTGATACAGAACGCTCCATTGCTAGAAAGCGTTATTTGGCGCCTTCGCATAGGATTACCTCCCAAGAAGTCGATCGATTATTACAGGACGTCCTCGAATTTCCGACGAGAGAGGCACATCGAATTGCCGGCACTCTGCAGCACGATTCTGTGGTCCTCCCGGGAAGTCCTCTTTGTCATGATTTCGGCCAATAGTTTGCGGGATACGACCTAAGCAGCCAATTCACCCTAGAACGCCGACGTTTCCAAAAAACTTCCTGTCCCCTACTTGACATATGTGTATGTCGCTCGTAAAATTCACTGCTTCTTCTGGAATAGCTGATTGTCCATCCTGAACAGTAATCCCCTGTGATCAATAGAAGCAGGAGAACTGTGTGCGGGATGGTTTGTTTTTGCGCCGATAGGGCTGAAACGAGAAACTTGACGATCTTTGGGCAGGTACCCAAGTGGACAAAGGGGGCAGACTGTAAATCTGTTGCCATCGGCTTCCAAGGTTCGAATCCTTGCCTG
>JAICXS010000271.1 GCA_025934615.1 Nitrospiraceae bacterium | reverse complement strand
GGTCAGTGAGAGCGCCAAAGAAGTCCCTACCATCATCATCAATTCCCGATCGGCCGGCCCGAACGGTTGTCCCTGTACCCGCTCCAGGCGAAACTCTCCAATTTTTTCCTTCTTGGATAGGAGCGGAACTTCGATTGTGTCGAGAATTGAAACGGCAGAACTTATCCGGTTTCGACGTAGCTTCTCGTCGCTGTTCAGCCGGACCAATCCCGGGTTCAACTTGTCAGGAAGATACACCCAGATATGCTTTGGGTCTCGCCACTTCATCGTGAGCACATCATAGGGCAGGATTGCCGATACACGCTCAGCCACCATGCGGACAATCTCGTCCGCCTCATGAGTACTCGACATGGCCTGCCCGAGTTGATTCAGGAAGACAAGACTGTGGTTCAATCGCTTCAAGCTATCCCGCTCGCGTGCCAACTCGTCATTCGCGATGCTCAATTGTCCGGAAAGTCCCTGCACCTTGCGAAACGAGTGACGAATGTCCAGCCCTTGCCGAAGCGATTCTTCCAGGCGTCCAGCTCGAACGGGCATCGGCAGATAATCGAAGGCTCCATTTCGCAAATACTCCGAAACGCGCTCAGCCCCCAACTCAGGCCCGATAAAAATGACGCACATATCGCTTTCGCGATTCCGAAGCTGCTCGAGAAGGCGCATCGCTTCGGTTGCAGATTTCTCAAGTGTCCAGATCAGAGCTTCGACAGTCGGTTGGCAATCGAGGCTCTCCAGAACCTCTCGCAGGGTGCTGACCGGCTTGGCGGCATAACCCGCTTCGCTCAATCGTCGCTCTAACACGGTTTGCATCTGTAGCTCGGCAGTCTTCATCAAAACCGTGGGTTGGACCACGCTTCTATGGGTCACGCGCCATATCCTTTCGTCTCGTCACGGCTCATTGCAATCGATATAGCGAGAAAGCAAACGCTATGCCAAATATATATATATGTAAGTGGTTGTTCTGATGGTGATTGGAAGGGCGCGTCACCGCGGCTAGGCAATTTTAGCCATGTGCCGCCCGGCTCTATCGAGCAGCGAGGTGGACGAAGCGTCAGGTGCGATCGAAAGTTTCGCCCGGTTCAGAATCACCGTCCACCGTGACATCTCTCTGCCGATGCTCGTCACGGGCCTCGTCGGAAATGGACACGTGATCGTCTACCTCGGCATTCGGATTCGATGTCTTCGGGGATTCGTTCGGAGGCAATGCTCGTTGATACGTCCGGACAAGATTATGGAGATGGGTAAACTCAATGGACATGGGATGTTCCGTGGCATGATCTCCCGTTACAGACGATAGCTGATCCGTCGAGAGCCGTCCGGGGAGACAGCGGACTGGGGCTCTGAATCAAATCGTTCGATCAATCGACGCTTGGAGGCCACCTCAACCAAAAGATGTTGAGCCGTCATCATAGCCATGCGCAGACGGTCATGTACTCGACGATCCAAAACATGCAGCCGCCGACCAAGCGAGAGAGAAACAGTTTTCGCACGAAAGAGTTCGGCGCGTTCTTGGTAACATAGGTCGACTCTTCCCCATCGACCTTCTTCGGCAGCCTCTATAGCCTGCTGCGTCACCTTCTCAGCCGTCTCTTCCCACGAGGGCGACATAAATCTCACCCTCCCGCAGCGGCGCCGGCCATAGCGCTCTGCTGCGCAATGGCGTGCCAGCCTTCCCGAAGCGTACTCAAACATCGTATCGGCCCGTCGAGATGATCAACATTATGGCGTAGGTTTGCCTGCGTCATTTCGTCCAACATGTAACTGTACAATCGGCGAAGCGAGGAAGCGATGTCCTTCCCCTTCTCCATATCGAGCACATCGGAGAGCTCGCTGACTATGGCGATCGCCCGACCGAGAAAACGGGCTTTATCCGTGTAATTGTTCTGTAGTATACCTTCACGCGCCAATTGCAAAGCCTGCAAGGCGCCATCATAAAGCAGGACGATGATCTGTATGTCAGAAGCTGTCAGGACTTGCGTTCGGCGGTATTGGTTAATTCCATCGTGCATGGGACATCCTTGGTTACATTAAGATTTGCGATAATGTCGCGGTCTCTGCTGATTCACGGCAGTCCAATCGCTAGTGAATTCTTCTACATCTGGAAGTTGAAGCCACCAGTCGATGTGTAAAATATTTGACAGCATGATTCTATGCATTCTTCTCTTTTATGCCGTACTTGATGATGAGCTTGATGAGGTATTCGATGATGATGACGTGCTGGGTGGCGCGAACTGAGTCAACGTGGTCTGCATTTGACGAAGGAGTCCGTCCAGTTGCGCATATTGCAATTGAAGCTGCTCCTGGTACTGACTGAGTGCGTCTTGTTTCTGAGTGATGCTCTTCCCTAAGTCGCTAATATTTGTCGTCAGTTCATTCTCATGCAGTGCGAGAGCCCCGTTATCCACGGCATCCAATGCATCAACTGCATCGGAAATACGTTTTCCCACGCCTGTTGACGAAGCCTGCCCAATAAACAAGTTTTTAATGCCTGTGTAGTTCGTATTGAGCGCGTCATCCAGTTTGCTGTCGTCAATCGTGATTGTGCCGTCCCGCTGTGTTTGGAATCCAAGTTGAGCCACTGCAGTCAATCCTGTAAGCCCTCCGACATCATCGGTTAATGCCTGACGCAGCCTGCTTTGAATGGTTTTCGGAGTGCCTTCCGCAAAGAACGTACCCCCAAGCTGTTTCTGGGAGTCGTAGGTGTTCCGGGCGTCGATGAAGGTCACGATGGTGTTGTACGCGGACACGAGAGCCTTAATATTGCTTTTAATCGATGCCGTATCGATACCCACTGCAACATTGTCCGTACTGCCCGCAGGAGTTTTTGACTTGAGTGATAACGTCACTCCGGCAATCGCGTCGGTAATCGTGTTCGTGCTACGCTGAATCGTGACCGGGTTCCCTGTGGGATCCCCAAGAACGATTATGGCGTCCTGCGCCGCTTGAAGCGTATCGGTCCCACCGGTGCCCGATGTATTAAGGAAATCCAGACTCGTGCCATCGGCGTTGATTGTGATGGCATTCGCGGTGCCACTCGTCGTGCTGTTCACAACCAATCGATAGGCTGGAGTCGTTTCAGTACCCGTATTAAGAATGGAAGCCGTCACGCCCGCACCTAAATCATTAATTGCCGTCTTCAAATCATCGAGGCTCGCGCCTGAGGCCAGCGTCACGGTTTGTTGAGTTCCTGAACCGACGGTGAAGCTAAAGTTCGCTGATGCCCCAGAGACGATACTCGTCGTAGTGCTCGCCACTGACGTGGTCGCCTTGTTGATGATCTGTTGCGCAGCAGCCAATTGAGTCACGTTGACCGTATAGTTGCCAGGTGTCGCACCACTCGCCGCACTGGCACTCAACACATTCGCATCGCTCGACGAGGCCGTGAAACGATCGAAGCTGGTGGAAAGATTGAGAGCCCCTGCGCTCGTTTGCAATGCGAGAAGGTCCGACCCTAATGTCTGATAATCGGTTAATTTACTCTGGAGAGTCTGCTGATTGGCGGAGAGCTGGTCAATGGGGACCTGCTTGGCCGCCACTAATTGGTTAACGACCTGTTGGAAATCAAATCCGTTGCCCAATCCGCCAAAGCTGATATTTGCCATTATTATGTCCGTTTCGTTAGCAGAAGCCCTTGCATGGCATCTAAGCGCTTCGCGATTTCGACGATTTCCTGCGAGGGAATTTGCCGGATGACCTCACCGGACTGATTGTTTATGACCTTGACGATAATTCGATGAATGTCGGAATCGACCTCGATTCTCAAACTCGAATCCACTTGCCCAATGGACCCTTGAATCTTCGATGCCGCCTGTTCGATGGCGTTCCGATCCACGTTCGATGGTTCACCGTGTGTCACATCACTGCTCTGTTGCGGAGCCGCCTGGGACTCAGTGCTGTGCGCCGCATCTCCTCTGGCGTGTGCGGCCGGAATGGCATCCCGTTTGACCACATCATCAATATTCATGGCCGCCTCCATGACCGTTCACTTCAGCCGACCCTCTCCTGCAGGAGAGGGTCGGTGAAGCCCGTGTTACCTAAGTAACTGCAGAGCCTGCTGCGGCAGCGCATTGGCCTGAGCCAAAATTGCGATACCGGACTGCACCAGAATCTGGTTCTTCGTGAATTGAGACGTTTCATAGGCCACGTCCGCATCACGGATCCGAGATTCAGCAGCCGAGAAGTTCTGACTCGTCACCTGGAGACTGGAAATCGTCGCTTCCAGCCGATTTTGATACGACCCATAATTTGCACGAG
>JAICXS010000156.1 GCA_025934615.1 Nitrospiraceae bacterium | reverse complement strand
GTTTGAGCGAACTTACATGTGTTCATTATATTTGGTCAACAGATCTTTTGAGTGCACTTCCATGAAAGACTCAGTTGCATCACGTCCAGCTAGCTTCAGAATGACTTGCTTTCCGCCGGGATGCGAGCGCGGCGGACTGTACGAAACGGCGTAGATCCAGGTATCAGTCCGGGTGCATTGTGAAGGGATGGCTGCGTCAGCCTGGGTTCAGCCACGGATAAGGATGGAAACAACAGAAAAGCCGATAGCCCGATAGAACTCAGGAGGATCATTCCGAGGACGGGTTGAAAAACAGTGAGGCACCGTGCGCCGAAGCGCCGGCGAAGTGGAGGATATCGTCTATAACAATTAGAGGGTGATCGTCTCACGTACCTTGGCGCCGCGGAATCCATTATCGATGACTTTATGAAAGAAGCGTAACAGGTCGGCCAGATCCAACCAGAACCCACAATTGAGGCACCTGGCGTAGAGACGCCGGCTGAGCAGCGTATAATGCCGCTCCACCATCATGTACCCGTTGCACTTCAAGCAATGCATGCAAGGTCCGTAGGCGCGTGATCATTCGTGAATCGACGCAGAATGAAATCCGTCGCTTGTACCGCGAGGCTGCTCCCGCTGTCAAGTCGCACTGTCTCACTATCGAAGGCGATTCATAATCAGGGCTAGGCACCCCGCCAACAACCCGCCGCCCAATATCGTAATTGCAAACGTCAGATAGGCGGCGGTTCCGCCAGAGCGGGTGCCGTACAACAGATCGTGAACGCCGCCTTGCACCATGAGGACCGATAAGGTGGTAAGAGCACCGATATTGAACCACCACACAAAAGTCCGCACGTCTACTTCCTGTCGCCTGCCTGTACTCGCTCGGATTATTCATGAATCGCTACGCGTCCTGGCTTGAGAGAAGCCTCGGTAGGCTTCGGTCTCAGCCGCTTCTGGCGGCATTGATGAATAACCCGAGCTAGAGTTGACTCTAACTGAGGTTGCCAGGACTGTCAAGAAAGTGAACGTGGCGTCAGGACGATGTGCGGGGAGGAGGCGCCGTGGCGTTGCGGAGACCACGGTGAAGGAAGATCGTCACACTGGCGGCGCCGTTGTTGGCCATGACCAGTCCCGGCACTTCCGTAGACGTCGTCGTGAGATTCAAGGTCGCCAACGCAAACGGCCCGCCGCGAGTCCGGTAATTGATCGGCGGATAACGAAACGTCCCATCGCCGCGCCCATAAAGGATGGAAAGATTATTCGACTGAACGTTCACCACGGCCGCATCCATTCGTCCATCGCCGTCGATGTCCCGCGCTAACCCGTAGACCGGTCCGGCATCGGCGCCTGATTCTTTGCCGGCCTGGAACGTGCCGTTTCCATTTCCGAGAAAGACGGTAAAGGTATCCATCTCACCGTTCATGACGAACAGGTCCGCCAGTTGATCACCATTGAAATCGGCGAACGTCACGACCAGCGGCCGTTTGCCCGTCCGATAGTCAGTGGGCTTACGAAATGTGCCGTCTCCATTTCCCAACCAAATCGAGACCGCGCTACTCATTGGGCCGCCGTTCGTCACCGCGAGATCCAACGTACCGTTGCGATCCAAATCTGCCACGGCAATGGAGGTCGGGGTGTCGCCATATTCGTATTGCGGGCCATCGGAAAACGTTCCATCCCCTTGTCCGATGAACACTTTAATGAGGTCGTTCCGCAATGCCACGGCAAGGTCCGGTTTCTGATCTCCATTAAAGTCGCCGGCAGCGATCGACACCGGCGTCTTGTGCACGCCATATCGTTGTCCGGTTCCGAATGTCCCGTTCGCCAGACCCAAATAGATAGCGATTTGATCGCTGCCGGAGCAGGCGATAGCCAAGTCCCTGCGGCCATCGCGATTAAAGTCGTCCATAGCCAAGGCCCGAGGCTCTTTGGCCACTGGAATCTGCGTGTGTTCCTTGAACGTGCCATCGCCATTCCCGAATAGAATGGACAGGGAATCGTTGCCAATGTTCGTTGTAATAATGTCCGTGATGCCGTCCTCATTAAAGTCCCAGGTTGCCACAGAGGTCGGGTTTTTCCCAACCGGATACGTGGCAAAGAGGTAGAGAAGGTCCGGAGGAGTGTACGGTTCTTTATTCGAGCAGCTTGTCAGCAGAAGGCCGAAGACAAGCATGAACCGACCGACTCGTCTGGTAGAGACTGGAATACGGAAGCCGGAAAGGTGAGCGAGAGACACCCTGTGCCCGATGTTTGCTAGTGGATCGCCATTGATAAAACCGCCAAAGTATACTCATCCTGCTCGGCGGTTAGCAACAGCATTGAAAACGAACGCTTCGATCGCACGACTTCAATGCAGGCTCATTACAGCCTCTTTTCTCTGGAAGACCGGCGGTTGATTACGTTAGAATAGCGAGGAAAAAGGAGGGTGCTATGGCCGAAGAGAAGATGAAGATAGAACTGACGATGTACGGGATCGCCGAGGTGCTGAAATGGTGCATTGAGCGCAATCACGGCCGCATTGCCGGAGTTGATACCGCCGGCTTTAAGCAAATGCAGACGCTCTTGGCGCAACGGCCCCAAGTAAACGACTATTTTACACTGGATCAATTTTGGAAGAAGCCGGTCACTTTGGAGCTGACCAAGGAAGAGGTGGAAACCATCGATCGGTGCTTGTACGATATTCCCAATTTTGAAAATGTGCAATTACCGCAAATTCGTCATAAATTCTGGCCAAAACAGGCTGCGACACACTGAACCTCGTAATGACTTCTGTCAGAGTTGGACTTTAGTCCCCTTGCGAAAACGATAGAGGCTGTGGTTTATTAAAAGGGGTGGAGGTGTGCGTGCTTTGGTCGTGCCCCAAAGCTCCGACGTCTCTCATCCTCCTGTAGAGATGTCCCCTCCACCTTTTTCGATTCATTAGCACCGTCCACTATTAGTGTTCCTCTATTACTTCTTTTAAATGTGGTGGACTCAATAATTGGGCCAAGGCCTCGAACCTATACTCGTACAATAAGATTCCTATTCACGGTAAGATACACGAAATGAATGCGGTGTCACACTCTCGCAAGAAGCGGCAACAAGCGGACTTTACAGCGGTGGCATACAGTTGCGTAGCTTAACCATCGGGCGTTGGACCGACCGCTCAATAGAACTACAGCGAGCCCTCACCTTTAAGATATTTGCGGAAGCGCCCCATGAGTTCGGCCCCAAGCGTGCCGCCTTCCGGTTTTTGGGTATCCGGGTCCTTGAAATGTTGACGGATTTCATCAAGCCGTTTTTCGGCTTGTTCATTCCCCTGGAGTCTTTTCGTTTTCTCGAGTGCCGTTTCGAATGCATCGAAGGTGAGTTCGTTATACCCGAATGACCGAATCCGCTTCACGGCTTTCATCATCGCTTCATTACGGAACTTTGTGAGGTGCTCCGAGTCGATTTCGGTCAGCCCGAGCTTACGTGCCCGCCGTTCGGCTGCTTTTCGGATGCCGCTGCGCACGAAATCCGGCGATGTGAGCAATCGTTTCCAGGCTTCGTCGCTCCACAGAACATGCTCTTGAGGCGCATTCCATAGTTGAACGAGCGTAGCTTCATCGACCTCGGATAGACCTTTCTCGCGCGCCAGATCTTCCGTATCCCTCTTCAGCATATCGGTCACGAAATCCATGGCGATCGGCGGCGAATTCTTGATCTTGTCCTGTAATCGCGCCCGTGCGCCCGCTGTCCACGTGATAGGTGAAGCGGCCTGTTCCTGTACATCGCCTAACGCTTCGACTTTCTCAAACAGCTCGATGTTGACCTCGAGGTGGCCCCGCTCAGCCGCGAGTTCTTCGGCGATCTGCTGGATCATGTGACGCATGAATTCCGGCACCGTCTCCAACCGGGTCTTCGCCGCGGCAGTCCAGGGGATCTTTCCCTGCCCCATTTGGTCGGCCGCGGCGGCCATGCCCGATTCCCCGCCCATTCGTCCCATCATTTGCGACTTGAACTGGTCGAGAATCTCAGCCGTAATTTCGGTATAGCCTAGCTCGTGAGCTTTCCGTTCAGCGAGGCGCTTCACCATCCCGCGCAGAAAGAGGGGAGCACGATCCATTCGAGCGAGCGCTTCTTTCGTCCAGGTAATGTCCACGTCTGCCGTCTGCGGTTTCGATTCAAACATGTGGTCCTCGTATGCCTTTTATGTCTTATTGAGGAGCTCTTTCAATTCCTTCCCCGCTTTGAAGAACGGAACTTTCTTGGCAGGCACGCTGACAGTCGTGCCGGTTTTGGGATTCCGACCTTCCTTCATACGGCGACTGCGTAGGCGGAAGCTTCCAAACCCTCGGATCTCCGTCTTGTCGCCTTTATGCAGCGAATCGCGGATACTGTTGAACATCGTATTCACCACGATTTCCACTTGCCGCTTGGTGAGGGTCGGAATTTGCTCCGCTACCTTCTCAATAATCTGCGCTTTTGTCATACGGAATCCTCCTTCACAGAGCGTTGATGGCATGCCGCTTTTCGTTCAACGACAGCGGCAGACTTAGAATGCCATGAGGTACTTGAGCCGCACACCGGTTTCCAGCTGCAGGTTCGGGAGTATCCCTCCCAAGCGTCCTTCGATTAGATCCCGTAGGGAAAATCGCTTCCGCGGCTCCACGACCCGCGGCTCGCCCTCAAGGCCCGCCATGTCGGCGGCCAACTTAATCGCATCATTCAAGTCGCCCAATTCATCGACCAGCTTCGCAGCCTTCGCTTGTCGACCGGTGAAGATCCGTCCATCGGCAAGCGCTCTCACCGTCTTAATGTCAAGCGATCGGCCCGCGGCCACTGCTTCGATGAATTGGCTGTGCACATCGTCCATCACATTCTGTAGAATCGTGCGGTCTTCGAGATTCATCGCTCGAAAGGGCGATCCAAGATCCTTGTGGGCGCCGCTCTTCACGACGACACTTTCGACCCCGATCTTTTTCATCAGACCTTCGACATTCGCCAATTCCATGATGACGCCGATGCTGCCCGTCAATGTTCCCGGATTAGCGACAATGCGATCCGTGGCTGCGGCAATGTAATAGCCGCCGGACGCTGCGACTGTCCCCATGGACGCGATGACAAGCTTGCTTTGCTTCTCGCGAATCCGCTTGACGGCATCATGAATTTCTTGAGAGGGCACCACGCCGCCGCCGGGACTATCGATGCGCAGCACGACGGCTTTAACGAGGGGGTTGTCGCCATAGCGTTTGAGCTCGCCGATAGTTTGCTGTGCGTCGAGGATCACACCTTCTACACGAATCAGCGCAATACGTTCCTCAGTGGAGAAATCCAAGTCGGGAAACAGCGCGTTGAGTAGGAAGAGTAGGACAATTCCTGCGAATATGACCCACATGACCATCCGAAACCGGCTTCGTCGTCTCGGCGGGGAAGTCATCTCTTCACTCATGAACAGCGACCGGTCTGATTAGGATGGGTAACACTATTCCTCCTCCGGCTCTTCGCGCTTCTTGGTTTTCTTTGCCGCTCGGCCGAGGCTCTGATCGAGCCCGCCTTGATTCGCATGATATTCATCCATTTCCCGACGTTCGAAATCCATGCGGTGTTCGCGGAGACTTAAAGCAATCTTTCGCTCATCTCGGTCTACCTTAATGATT
>JAICXS010000262.1 GCA_025934615.1 Nitrospiraceae bacterium | reverse complement strand
GGTGAGCGGCCGCGTTTTGGAGATGGCCGGCACCGAATACGTGATCCGAGGGAGAGGTTATCTGCGGTCGGTTGATGAGATTGAGCTGATTCCGGTCGGCACGGATGGACGAGGCACGCCGATTCTCGTGCGAGACATCGGGCATGTCCAACTTGGGCCGGATCAGCGGCGAGGCATCGCTGAATTGGACGGCAAGGGCCAGACGGTCGGCGGCATCGTCATCATGCGGGCCGGGGAGAACGCGTTCGCCGTGATCGAGCGAGTCAAGGTGAGACTGGAAGAAATCACACCTGCCCTGCCCAAGGGCGTACACATCATCTCCACCTACGATCGGTCTGACCTCATTCACCGCGCGATTGGCGTCCTCCGCGAGAAACTGCTTGAAGAAAGTGTGATCGTCAGCCTGATAGCGGCCCTGTTCTTGTTTCACTTCCGAAGCGCGCTGGTCGCCATCCTCATCTTACCGGTTGCGGTGTTGTTGGCGTTTATCCCGATGGCTTACTTGAAGATTACGTCCAGCATCATGTCGCTGGGAGGGATCGCCATTGCCATCGGAGCCATGGTCGATGCCGCGATTGTGATGGTCGAGAATGCCCATAAACGGTTAGAGCAATCTACATCAAACGACCGGGTGGAAATCATCATCGCCGCCGCGAAAGAAGTTGGACGGCCCCTGTTCTTTTCACTGCTGGTAATCGCTGTGTCGTTTCTGCCGATCTTTGTGTTGGAAGCGCAGGAGGGGCGACTGTTCACGCCCCTGGCCTATACCAAGACCTTTTCGATGCTCTTTGCCGCCGCGCTCTCGGTGACGTTGGCACCCGTGCTCATGGTTGTTCTGATTCGTGGCCATATCCGGGGAGAAACCAAGAATCCCTTGAACCGGCTGCTGATCGCCCTCTATCGACCCGTCCTCTCAGGCGCGCTGCGCGTTCGGTGGCTCACATTGGGAATAGCAGTGGTGACGTTCGGACTTACGGTTCCGGCATTCATGCGACTCGGCGCGGAGTTCATGCCGCCGCTGAACGAGGGCACTATCCTCTACATGCCGACCACAGTGCCTGGGCTTTCGATCCCAGAAGCGACGAAGGTGTTACAAGTCCAAGATCAGTTGCTCACGACCTTCCCGGAAGTGGAGCGGGTGTTCGGCAAAATGGGGAAGGCCCCGACTGCGACTGATCCAGCTTTCGTTGGAATGGCGGAGATCACCGTGACGCTCAAACCGGAAGCGCAATGGCGACCGGGCATGACCTGGGACCGGTTGCTGGATGAGATGGATGCCAAACTGCGCATCCCTGGATTTCCGAACATCTGGTGGATGCCGATCCAGACCCGCACTGAAATGATCACGACCGGCGTCCGGAGCCCGGTCGGGGTCAAGGTGCTGGGGCCGGATTTAAAGACGATCGAGCGAATCGGCATAGAAATCGAGCAGGCCTTGGCGACCGTGCCCGGCACAAAAAGCGCCTTCGCCGAACGGCTCAATGAGGGCTATTACTTGGATTTAATCGTGAATCGACGTGAAGCGGCCCGCTATGGCCTGACGGTGGGCGATGTGCAAATGGTGATCGCCTCGGCCATCGGGGGAGAAACTGTGACCACCACGGTCGAGGGACGGGAACGGTATCCGGTGAATGTTCGTTACAAACGCGAGTTACGTGACGATCCGGACCGGCTCAAACGAGTGCTGATTCCCACGCCGACCGGCGCGCAGATCCCCCTTGGACAAATCGCGGAGATGGTGATTACGCAGGGGCCACCGTCGATCGCGGATGAAGCAGGGGCGTTGACCGGTCTGGTATCGGTGTCGGTCGGTGGCCGAGACTTGCGCGGCTATGTCCTAGACGCGCAACGCGCGGTGCGAGACCGAGTGACAGTACCTTCCGGCTACCGGTTGATCTGGACCGGCCAGTACGAACATCTGGTGCGGGCGGAAGAACGGTTGCAGCTGGTGATACCTGTGACCCTCGCCGTGATTCTGTTGCTCCTGTACCTCAATTTCCGATCGCTCGCGAAATCGTTGATCGTGCTTTTGTCCGTCCCGTTCGCCGTGATCGGAGCCATTTGGTATCTCCATTACCTCGGCTACAACCTCAGCGTGGCGGTCTGGGTGGGGATCATCGCGCTGGCCGGTGTGGCGGCGGAGACAGGCGTGGTCATGCTGGTCTATCTCGACGAAGCGTACGAGCGGCGTGTGCGCGAAGGTCGTATGGCCACGGCGCAGGACCTCCGCGAGTCCATCATGGAGGGTGCGGTTCAACGGGTACGACCCAAGATGATGACGGTGGCGGCGATCATGGGCGGCTTGCTCCCTATCATGTGGACCACCGGAACCGGCGCCGACGTGATGAAGCGGATTGCCGCGCCGATGATCGGGGGGATGGCGTCCTCCATGGCGCTGACGTTGTTGGTGATCCCGGTGCTCTACGCCTTGTGGCGAGGCAAATCCCTTCCGACCAATAAAAGAGAAGTCGTCGCATAGCCCAGCGATGTCTACTGAATATTGGCTGAGTAAGCTTGTGTCACATGATACTGAATTGGCGATTCACTAGAAACGTGCAGTCCTTGTGCTGTGAGGGCCAGAGCTGCTTGGCGCTCTAACAAGTGATCGTCCAGAGCAGCCTCCAACCTCTTCTGGGATCCAACTGAGAGCGCTAAAACCAAGCCCGTAGACCCGCTACGAATCGGATCTGACTTGGGTCTCCTCCTACTTGGCGCACCAGATCGGCAGTCTCGAAAAAACTTTTATCCATCGAGAAACCAATGTAGGGCGCAAATTCTCGCCGAATTTCGTAACGCAGCCGCGCCCCGAATTCCAGATTGTTCAGTCCTGAACCCGTAGTGAACTGCTCAACCCGCTGAACAGCCACATTGGTTTCAAAACGACCTTGAAGGATCAGCCGTTGCGTCAGCAGAAAGTCCTTGGTAAACGAAAGACGGCCGGACACTGCGCCGTTCTGGTCAATGAATAGCGCGACCTCCAGTTCATAATCGTAAGGGACAAGCCCCTGTATCCCGATCATGCCCAGTCCACGTGTGACATTATCACCACGGAACGTTTGAGTCTCGACGCGTGAGCCGATCTGAAAATCATAATATTTGCGGATGAACCGGCCGTACAACAGCTCAAAATCCAGGTCATAGCCTGCTTTGAAGGCCGTGCCCTGTTGTCCCTCGCTCTTGAACCAGAGACGGTTATAATCTCCGCCGTACCAACCCTCAATGTCCCAGCGGTAGCCCGCCTCGGCCCGACCGGTTTTGGGACGATATTCGAGCACGTCAATCAGTGTAAAGAGGCGGTTCTCCCGATCGTTGACAGGACTCGGCCAGCCTTTCTCCGGCGAGAGGTTCGGAAGTGTGCGCTCTTCTCTAGAGGATAAAAGAGTGACTGACTTCGCCTCTGGATCAATGGCCTGTCGCTGTGGCCCGGACATAGTCAATTCCGTGAATGCATCTGAATGATACGCATTTTCCGTGGGAGACCTGATAGCTTGGCTTTCTGCTGAGGCAATGGGTGCAGATATGGCCACACCAAGAAGTCCGATGAGGACGATCCCACGCGGAAGAATTCGAATAGACATCCTCTCCTACTGCTCGTGACCGGATACTTCGACGATCCGAAACATGCCTGCTTCCATATGGAGGAGCAAATGACAATGAAACGCCCAGCGCCCTGGAGCGTCTGCCGTGATGGCGACCGAGACGCGCTCGGCTGGCTTCACAATGACGGTGTGCTTGCGCGGCAAGTACTTCCCTGCGCCGTTTTCCAGGTGCATCCACATCCCATGCAAATGGAGCGGATGCTCCATCATGGTGTCGTTCACGAAGGTGAAGCGCACCCGCTCGCCATAACGGAAGCGGATCGGTTCTTTCGCGTCTGAATATTTTTTCCCATCGAACGACCACATGAACCGTTCCATGTGTCCCGTCAGATGTAGTTCGATTTCCCGCTCGGGCTCACGTTGGTCGGGATAAGGCACAAGGCTTTTTAAGTCGGTATACCGCAACACCCGCCTTGGACTGTTTTCGAGTCCTCTTCCCGGTTCCTCGGACCGATTCTGCGAATATTCAGCGACCGTTTGATTGCCGGTGCCGTGATGGTCTGGACCATGCTTCACAGGCTCGGCGCCGGGAATTCGGGACTGTTCAGCCTTCACGCCCGGCATCCCGTGGTCTTCCGTCTCCTGCATTCCAGAACCATGTCGGTCATGATGATTCTTGGCAGAGTTGTTGGGCATGTGCTGGGAGGAACCGATACCCGGCTTTGTCTTGCCGTCATCACGGGAGTGCTGCATGCCCGGCATCTCCATGCCGTCCATGTCCATTCCTTC
>JAICXS010000179.1 GCA_025934615.1 Nitrospiraceae bacterium | reverse complement strand
GTATGGAAACACTCGATGAATATCAATTCGATGATATTATCTAGGTATGTATTCTCGGGGGAGAATTTGCGATGCCTTACTTCACGCGCGGTACGTGTGAAACACCGCACCGGCATAGGGTTCCACGCCATGATCGATTCAATATTCGAATACCGTCGAATGCAATTTTCGATGTGCCCATGGATATTTTTTGCATCGCAAGGAGGGATTTATCGACGCGTTACGGCGCGTGCCTTGTTCTGGGGCGCGACGCGGCCAACGAGCGCAAAGCCGATGCCTCTGAAATCGACAACAGTTCATCATACGAATAGAGATTACGTGCTGTCTGACATGACCAGCGTTTCTTGCTCTCGTTGCTACGGCTTTGCTATACTACTTTTCTTGTCATCATCCTGAGAGATTCCCACCAGGAGCACGACTGGCGATCCTTAAGCCGAAGTGGCGGAACTGGCAGACGCACTAGATTCAGGGTCTAGCGCCCTCACGGGTGTCCGGGTTCAAATCCCGGCTTCGGCACCAACCCCCGTTCAATGACTTCGTCCCCCAAGACTCCTTGGGTGTGCCCGTTACACTTTTGGAGCCGCTCAGTGGTACCCTTTCCTCGCCGTCGTACAGGCACCTTCTAGCACTCACGAGTTGTCATTTCACTTGCTCTCCGCTTCATCGAAGAGAAATCATGCTGTGAAGAGTGAAGGCGTGAGGGCATTGTGGTAAGCCATGAAGGGCTTGATGTGCATGGGACCATGTCTCTGCCTGTTCCCCAATCGGCTCTCAAAGAGACTACTGAGCGTGTAGACTATCGAACATGGTTGCATGGGTTACGACATTACCAGGCTTGAAGATTATCCTATACGCTTCGGCTGAAATAGATCGATGCGCTATCAAAAAGGCCGCTTCACTTTCGATAAGAAGATAGGGCCATTCGTCGCGCACATGACGTAGCAAAGTTGTGACAGCCATAGGAGAGCCTCAAAGTCAGTCCGCTGACGAACAGACTGAATGCAAGGCTAGTGACGTGTCAGATGGAAGGGAGTATGGAGAGCACGGTCAGTCAAAGAGGAGGCAATCATGTTCAAACACCTTGTTGTCGCCGCGCTATTGTTCAGCTTCAGTTTAGTCGTCCAAGGTTGTGCCAAGAAGATCCACATACCGCCTCAGAACTTAATCATCAGAGAAGACCACGCGGGACTTGTCAATTACTACAATGAGCGGGCCCAAGAAATTCGGGAAGAAGCAAAAGTGTGGGACACGCTCGCTGAAACGTATGAACGTCAAGCAGAAATACAGGGCAAGCTAGGACCGAAACAACGTGCGGTGCATTGCAGAGCCGCGGCAGCCTCCTATCGAAAGGCCGCGGACGAAGCTAATGCGCTAGCAACCGAACACGGCCAAAAGCTTCCGCAAGGCGTCATGCAGTGAGGCGCTTCAGGGGAATTGTGATTTTGAGCGGCTGTCTTCTCCCTCAAGAGATCTTCGAGTGGCTCGAAGTATTCTATAATCCTCGCAAGTGATGACCGTAATGCCTCTGGTAAAGCTGTCAGTTATTCTGGGAGTGAAGGGTGGGATTGAATTCAGGAATGCTCTATACGAGGAGCGGTATTGCGTTAAAATTATTCGATTAGACGTTCTCACTCGGATCGGTGGTCTTCTTCGGATTAGTCTTCTTAGCCTCCTCAATTTGGTCCTTCAACCGCGCATCAATGGCTTTAAGACGTGATGACAGCCGTTCATTTTCTGCGGCGAACAGTTGTCCCTGAATGAAGCCGGCTCGCCGCACTTCGCGTCGAAGGATGCCGCGTGTCACGACGGATACGAAGACATCGGCATCGACTGGTTTTTGAACCAGTGCATACGCGCCTTGATTGAGGGCTTCCTCTTCCAATTCATAGGTTCCGTACCCCGTCAACAGGATGATCGGAATGTCCGGACGAGTCGTCTTGCATTCCTTCAAGAAATCGATTCCGTTGAGACCCGGCATATTAAAATCACTGACGATAGTATCGTAATCGGTCAATTGAACGAGACGGAGGGCTTGTTCAGCGGTGGAGGCGGTGTCAACAACGATTGGTCGATCTCGCTGCTCAAATGCGGCACGCAGTGCGATCAGCAATAGTTGGTCATCGTCTATGAGAAGAATGCGAGGCATCAGAACAAATGTAATGGACATTGCACAACTTAGCAAGTCTCTAAATATCCATACGAGTTCAGCGAGCAGTCTTACAACAGGTTGTCGGATGGCCTACGTATTCCGAGTGATTCGGTGTAAGGACGCCGTCTTTTTTAGGCAATTCGCGGTAAGGCGGGAATGGCGGTATGAGCTATGCGGAGTTGTCGGCCTGCGATAGTCTTACCTTCAAGAGCATGAGAGGCCTTTGTGGCGTGTTCGGCCTCCATCACGACATAGCCGAATCCTAGAGGCCTCCTTGATCGATCCATTGCGATTCGAGCCCAGATGACTGGCCCAAATGGTGTAAACAGGTCTCGCAAGTCCTCGGAGGTGACCGACACGGAAAGACCATCTACGATGAGGGCGGTCGACACAAGGCTCATGGAACGTCAGTGTAAGCCTATGTCTTACGTTTGTCTGCCATGTAGTTGACACTTGCAGCTAGTATGTCGCAGCAGTTGCTTCATTTTCATAGTCTTTCTCCTAATGCTCGTACGGTCAGTCGTCACATTTAACATCCCAAAGAATGCGCCTGATTAGGGTTCGTCGCGGTGAGGCGATGGGGATCTGAGAGTGGCAAGAAATTCCGTGGTGCAGTACGTCTCTGCCTCCTTCAACTTTGACTTAAGCAGGGCTCCATTATTGGCTTTCAATTCCTCCAGTGTCGGATCATCGCCCTTATCTATACTTTAGTCGTACCGATCGCAGATGTCGTTTCAAGCTATTCGCTTCGCACGCTACGCGTTTGACGATTCTCGAATTAGGAAGCATGCTGAGCCGCGCTTCGACTGCATAGAACTCAATGCTTTCCCGTGTCTGTCGCCCTGTCGTACTTTCAGACATGTTGATAGGAATCCTGAGCGGTTACGGACTGGGCGGCACAAAGCCGCCAGATTCTTTGAGGATAAGAAGAAAAGCCGATAGCTTTTGATGCGGATTTCGGTCACCATCGCTGCCTCCTATATGTTCGTCAGGGTACATCAAGGAGCAATACAGATGACGTTCACTCGCCTTGCCTATGGCCGGATCCACGCAATCGTAAGCAGCGTGGGCGTTTTTCTCATCGCATTTCTTGAACTGAATTGCGCTGGCCTGCCGACAGTTACTCAAACAGGCAAGGTGCAAGAGATTATCATTGGAACAGTGGTGGCCCCGTCGGATGTGACACTCGCCCCCGGCGACGAAGTGCGCTGGGTGAATCGACAAAATGGACCGATTAGCATCGTGTTCTTGAACCCGATTGAGGAGCAGGTGAGCTGCGAGCGGGGCTTTGGACTTGCGGGAGTCGTAAATGCCACACAGCTCGCCCCGAATAAAGGGATCAGCTTGTGTTTCGCCACGCCGGGTACGGTCCGTTATACGGTGCATCTTGATACGCCGACCACTACGGGGCAGTTTAACGTGCTGGGCGTTGTCCATATTGAACAGGGCGGATGAGGAAACTGAAGAGAGGGGATGGTCGACGTGTCTACAGTAAACGGTTTAGGAAGGCGAGGAGTCCCACTGTCTTAAGGCCCACGCGATCATGGGTTTCTCTGTTCTGGTCGTAAGGATGTGTCGCTTTCCAATTCGCCTCAGTCGTAGGTACTGTTCCTAAATCCTTTCGGCATCTACGTAGATTAACTGTCTTGCGGTATGATTCCCTCCAACTATACGGAGGGATGAAATTGACGGAAGATCAAGCCAGGAGATTGCACGATCGATGGATCGTACGGCACGACGTAGAACCGTGCCGTCATTTTCAGCTCGAATTACTGTGGACAGAAAAAGGGGTCTCGACGGGAGCCTATGCGTGTATCCACTGCGGGACCGAGGTGTGCCGCGACGCAGGATTGGAGCCGTCGCCTGCGTCGTGAAGACCACGGTCAGTGCCAGTGGGAGGAACAGCTCGCTCGTCGAGCCGTGTAGCCTTCTCCCGGGCGCGATGTCTCCTCTCTAACCCCGCGTTGATAGGCTCGACGAGAATAGTGTACAGTGCCGCCGTGGGTTGATGTTCACAGTAAACTCATAGGCAGATCCTGGGTAGCAAGTCCATCATCTCAGTGCCCACGCTCTGATAAAGGAGACTCCCATGAACAGGCTCATTGCCATTGTTGCCGTCCCGCTGCTCTTCGCCTATCTGTCCATCGCGGAGGGCGCGACGCCGCAGCAGCAGAAGATGAAAGATTGCAATGCGGAAGCGAGCGCCAAGACGCTGAAGGGCGAGGAGCGGCAGGCGTTCATGAAATCCTGTTTGTCGGCGAAAGGTCCCGAGCCCATGAAGAAAGCGACGCCGCAACAGGAGAAAATGAAGGCTTGCAATAAAGAGGCGGGCGATAAGCAATTGAAAGGGGATGAGCGGAAGAAGTTTATGAGTACGTGTCTGTCGGCTTGATACACCGGCTCGTCGCCCAATTAGCGATAGCAATTTGCTTGCTGCAGGGGGTTCTCGTCGTTTTCTGATTCGTGAATTGTCCGTATGCTGAAAGATGATCTCGCTCGCGCCTTTCTGACGACGCAGTCCTTTAAGACAAGTCCAGCCGGCTTTCAGCTCGCCTCGGGTGTTCGGAGCCCCTATTATGTCGACTGCCGCGTGCTCATGGCACACCCTGGTGCTCGATCCCTTGCCGCACAACTCGCAGCGACGATGATTCAGGATCTTACGTTCGATTGCATCGGAGGGTTAGAGATCGGCGCCATCGCTATCGCCACCGCCATTTCCGATCAAGGCTATCGCAGCATACCGAAACGGGAATGGCGCACCTTTGTTGTGCGCAAACAAGCCAAAGATCATGGGACAGGAAAACTGATCGACGGAGCTGTTCAGGCCGGGGATCGTGCGTTGATCGTGGACGATGTTTTGACCAGCGGCGGCTCGGTAATCAAGGCTGTGACTGCGGCCCGCGAGGCGGGGCTCAACGTTGCTCACGCCCTCGTGATTGTAGACCGCGAGGAGCAAGACGGCCGGGCAAAAGTCGAAACCCTCGGCGTGAAGCTCCTCAGCTTACTGACGATTAAAGATATCGAAGCAGCCCAGCGGTAACCTTCGCTGCTGCTCTTTTCCTGCCCTTCGCTTTTCACACATGAATGCAAAGTCGGCGTGGCCCGGATTCAACTCTATTGCGCCCATCGAGAG
>JAICXS010000298.1 GCA_025934615.1 Nitrospiraceae bacterium | reverse complement strand
TTGAAAGCCCGGCCCCGGGTCAACCCCTGATGGCGAAGGATGACGTCAAGCTGAAGGCCTCCGTACGGACTCTGTCCGGATCTCTCGTCCGGCCGCATGGCGACTGGGATTCGCGCAAGGTCGAGATTTATGGGGAGGTGTTGATCGGCGAACGAGTGATCGACCGGCTCCAGATGTTTTACGCCGGTTCGCACAGCTTCTTCGAAGCTCCCTTTTTCGTCCCGCTCACCGCAGACGCTCCAAACGGCCTCACGCTACGTGTCGTGGCAGCGGACGGCGCAGGCGGCAACTTTGGAATGGGTGAGGCGCAATATCCCGTCCAGCCGGAGCGATTGAAGCCTAGAATGACTGAATAAAGGGCTGATCCGATGAACTATCGATTGAGCATTTTCAGATCATGAATCGGGTATGATGAATTCAACGGATCATCAGATCACACATAAGACTCGTGGATAAGAAGCAAAAGCAGTTTTCAATCTGGTATGTGTTTATCGCCCTTTGGGCGATCATGCTGATTCAATTGTTCGTCACCCCCTATTTCAATCCCACCGAAATTCCGTACAGCGAATTCAAGCAGGCCATTGCCTCCGGAAAGGTTCAGGAGGTCTCCATCTCTTCACTGGTCGTTCATGGTCAGATGAAACCGGAGCAAACAGAGCCTCCCCCCAAGTCTTCTGAGAAGCCGTCCGAGAAGTCCCCCGCGAAGCCATCAGAGATATCGACGGCGGGATCGGAGAGCCGCGCCTTTAATACGGTCCGTGTCGAAGATCCCGATCTGATCCGCGATTTGGAGAGGCATCATGTCAAGGTGACGGGGGTCATCGAGAGTACATTTTTCCGTGATCTCCTCTCGTGGATCATTCCCATTGTTCTCTTTTTCGGTGTGTGGTTGTTCCTGCTTCGCCGCATGGGACAGGGCCAAGGCGGATTCATGACAGTCGGCCGGAGCAAAGCTAAAATCTATGTCGAGAAGGAAGTCAAAGACACCTTTGCCGACGTAGCGGGAGTCGAAGAGGCGAAGGACGAGTTGCGAGAAGTCATTGAGTTTCTCAAGACGCCCGAAAAGTTCCGCCGCTTGGGCGGGAAGATTCCCAAAGGCATTCTATTGGTCGGCCCGCCTGGAACGGGAAAAACGCTGCTTGCGCGCGCGGTGGCCGGCGAGGCGGGTGTCGCCTTTTTTTCGATCAGCGGCTCGGAATTTGTCGAAATGTTCGTCGGAGTGGGCGCGGCGCGTGTGCGGGATCTCTTCGAGCAAGCCAAAGGGAAGGCGCCATGCATTATCTTCATCGATGAATTAGACGCCCTCGGGAAAGCTAGAGGCATGGGGCCGATGGTCCATGAGGAACGGGAACAGACGCTGAATCAGCTTCTCGTCGAGATGGACGGATTCGATCCCCGTGTCGGTGTGATTCTTATGGCTGCCACCAATCGGCCTGAAATCCTCGATCCGGCGCTCCTTCGCGCCGGCCGGTTCGATCGTCACGTGCTGGTGGATCGCCCAGACAAAGCCGGTCGCCTCGCCATTCTCAAAGTGCATGCTCGGCACGTCCCATTAGCCAACGAACGGGATTTGGAAGTGATCGCGGCCATGACCCCCGGCTTCGTAGGCGCGGATCTGGCCAACCTGATCAATGAAGCGGCCTTGCTCGGCGTGCGGCGAGGCAAAGACAAGGTGGAGTTGTCTGAATTGCAAGAAGCGGTGGAGCGCGTGGTCGCGGGCTTGGAAAAGAAAAACCGTATCTTAAATCCTGCGGAAAAAGAACGCGTAGCGCATCATGAGGTGGGCCATGCCCTGGTCGCGATGTCGATCCCGGGATCGGATGCGGTGCATAAGATTTCCATCATCCCGCGCGGTATCGCGGCGCTGGGGTATACGATGCAATTGCCGACCGAAGACCGCTTTTTGATGACGCAAACGGAATTGAAAAACAAAATCGCCGTGCTGCTCGGTGGGCGTGTGGCCGAAGAGACCATTTACCAGGAAATTTCCACCGGCGCGCAGGACGATCTGTTAAAAGCCACGGACATCGCCAAAAGTATGGTGAAGGTGTACGGCATGAGCGAAAAGCTTGGACAGGTCAGCTTGGAGCGAGATCGCCGGCCGCTCTTTCTCCAGACGGCGCAACCTGAGTCCGCCGGAGATTATAGCGAAGAGACGGCACGTGAAATCGACTGCGAAGTGCGCCGACTCATCGACGAACAGTACGATCGCGTCCGAATCATTCTAGGCTCACAGGAAGCGATCTTGCGGCAAGCCGCCTCTGTGCTCCTGACAAAAGAAACCATTACCGGCGAAGAACTGAAAGCAATTGTGGCACGCCCTATGGCGCCGCCCGTGGCCTCCACAGGGACCGGGCATTGAGACGCGGAGTGCTGTTCGATTTCGACGGCACATTGATCGATACGTGGCGGCTCTACTTGGAGTCGTTTCGGCGCTCGCTGGAACCCCATTTCAAACGGCTCCTGACCGATCCTGAAATTCTCGAATACCAGCCCATCGCCGAGCGCCGCCTCTTGCAACAGATTATCCAACAGGCCCATCTCAACGACTACTTCGAATCCTTTCTCTCCCACTATCGATCTCTGCATGCAACGCATTGCGATGGATTGTACGCGGGAGTAATCGGACTGTTGAGCGGCTTGCGAGTGGAAGACTACGCGATCGGAATCGTGACAGGCAAAAGCCGGGATGCCTGGAATATGACCTTTGGCCATTCGAAACTGGAGCCATTCGATGCTGTCGTCACCGATGATGACGTGACTCATCCGAAGCCTCACCCGGAAGGGCTGATCGCAGCGTTGCGTGCCATGGATGTGGAGCCCTCGCATGCCGTGTACATTGGCGATTCAGTCGTCGATTGCCGCGCCGCGCACGCGGCCAGGATCCGCTTTGGGGCCGCGCTTTGGTCCAAGTCAACGGATGAAGTGGATGCGTTCCGAAAAGACGTTCGCGCGCTTGGCAATGCCCAATATTTTTCCGAACCATCTTCTGTCTTAGATGGGTTAAAAGCCTGGCCCGACCATAAATGAACCGGGCTATCGAACGCCGACAATCTTCGTGAGCCGCAGGAGGCCGCCATGAATACCTGTCTCTACACATTGAGTCGCCTCATCCTTGGGGTCGTCACCGTTAGCCTGGCGCCCTCGCTCGACTGCGGCCTGTGTGTCTCGGGCGCCCAGACGCATGATGAATCGTCTCATCACCGACGTCCAGCGGACATCCAGCAGTATCTAGAGCATCTCGATCGCGCGGAACGAGACACAGACCAACAACCGGAGCGGGTCATCGAGGCCCTCAGTCTACAGCCCGGCCTGTCGGTGGCCGACATCGGCGCCGGTTCCGGCTATTTCACTCGACGATTCGTACGGGCGGTGACCGAGAAAGGGAAAGTCTATGCGGTCGATGTTGAACCCGATATGCTTCAGTACGCCAAAGCCAGCATCGCTCGCATGCCGATTCCTGCGACGGTGGAATTTATCCTGGCCCGACCCGACAATCCTGGCTTGCCGCCACAGTCTGTCGATCTGATCTTTCTCTGCAATGTCTATCACCATCTGAACGATCGTCCGGCTTATTTCTCAAATGTCCGGTCGGCCCTCAAGCCAAGCGGCCGCATTGCCATTATCGATTTTTACCATGATGCGCGTTCTGGCGATGTCGGATTTCCCCGCAAGCATCTGGTTCCACGCGAGACCGTGATCGAAGAGATGGCCAAGGCCGGATTGCAGTTGGCACGCGAGCACACATTTTTGGAAAGGCAGTATTTTCTAGAGTTTTTACCCATCCCCTAATACCGCCATAGGCATGCCGTGTTTCTTGCCTCTCCATGATGATCGTGAGACACTGAGCCATGGGCCACGCGCATCCAACCCTCTACCATCGTCTTCGGCATCGCCTGCATCTTGCGCTGGGATTGAACGCCGTCGTCATTCTGGCTGAGTTCTCGGCAGGTCTGTGGATCAATAGTACCGGCCTCATGAGCGATGCCGGCC
>JAICXS010000311.1 GCA_025934615.1 Nitrospiraceae bacterium | reverse complement strand
GGGGTCGCCATCCAATAGTTGAAGCCGCTCTTGAAGAGCCGCCAGGCAGTTACGTCGCTCATTCCCTTTTAGTTTATCCATTTTTGTCAACACGACGATCGGGTGGTGGCCTAATCCTTTCAGCCATTGATAAGCCGTCTCGTCTTGAGGTTGCGACACCCGCGCATCCACCAAGAAAAGCACGCCGCGAAGGCTCTGCTGACTGCTCAAATATTGATTCATCAGCGATCCCCATTCCTCCCGCATCGTCTTGGCGACCTTGGCATAGCCATAGCCCGGCAGGTCGACGAGGTAGAAGTGCCGCAACATGGGGTCGGAAGTCGAGATCCGAAAATAATTCAACAGGCGTGTCTTCCCAGGCGTCCGGCTGACCTTCGCCAGCGCCTTTCGGTTCAGGAGCGTATTGATGAGCGACGACTTGCCGACATTCGATCGGCCGACACACGCCAATTCGACCAGGCCTTCCCGTGGACACTGATCGAGACTTGCACAACTTTTGACGAAGTCAGCGGCGATGATTTTCATGGCGCTCCACAGGGTGAGTGACAAGGTAAAAATGGATTCCCTGACCCATCACTCTTGCCACTTGCCTGTTTTGCTGTATCATCGCGCTGATGCGCAAGTCAAATAGGCCATATCGTATTGTGCGTGTGATTGTCGCGCTGATTGTTGCGGTCGGGATTCCGCTGGGAGGCGTGGCCCTGTATTGGATGGCGACGATGCCCGATGTCTCGGCTCTGGCTCGGACGAACCCGACGACAACTGCGCTGATCCAGACGTGGAAGCAGGCGCATGGTCGTCGGATGAAACCGGAATGGGTATGGGTCCCGCTTTCAAAAATTTCCCCGCATCTGCAGCGCGCGGTGATCGTCGCGGAGGATGCGTCCTTCTTTCAGCATGAAGGCTTCGACTGGGAAGGCATCCGGTATGCCGCGGTGAAGGATTTCGAAGCCGGCGCATTGAAAAAAGGCGGGAGTACGATTACGCAGCAACTCGCAAAAAATCTTTATCTCTCTACTGAAAAAACGTTTCTCCGTAAAGCCCAAGAAGCGCTGATCACCCGCGAACTGGAACATCAGCTCACCAAAAAACGAATCCTCGAATTGTATTTAAACGTGGCGGAATGGGGCCGAGGCATCTACGGGGCCGAGTCCGCCGCCCGCCATCACTTCGGTAAATCTGCGCTCGAATTGACGGCGGAAGAAGCGGCGCTTCTCGCTGCGATCCTCCCCGCGCCGGCGCACTACGATCCGTTGCGTGCGACTCGCTATCTCTCCGTCCGCCAGCAACAGATACTCCGATGGATGCACAAACGCTTTCCCCAACCTCAGTCAGCTCGTTCACAGTAAGACTCTCTTCCCGACGAAATTGCTCACTTTTTTTCCGGCGGACCTGACCGTATTTGGGAGCACGATATTGAACGCGGACCTGCTATAAGAGGGAGGAGGTCTGCTGCACAGTTCTGACTGTAGTGTTGGGCATTTGTCAGACGAAAAGGAGAGAAGAATGGATTGGGTGTTCTTAATCATTGCCGGCGTGTTTGAAGTTATCTGGGCGACCGGATTGAAATATACGGAAGGCTTCACCCGATTATGGCCGAGCGTGGGAACGCTCGCCGCTATGGCGGTCAGCATCGTATTGCTTGCGCAAGCGTTGAAGAGTATTCCCGTCGGAACGGGGTATGCCATTTGGACAGGAATTGGAGCGGCGGGGACAGCGGTCATGGGTATCCTGCTATTCGGCGAATCGCGTCATGTCATGCGGTTGTTCTGCATCGGACTGATCGTCGCCGGCATCGTGGGACTAAAGTTCAGCTCCGAGCCATAATGGGCCCGCTCAATGCGCTCCGCTAGGACCGCAAGAAGTGAGGATCCCTGGAGAGTACTGTGATAGTACGTGTAAGGGAATCGAATGACTGAGAACAACGCCGGAGAGCTTTTTCAGCGGCCTGCTTAGCGCGGCTCGTCCTTGTCGCCGACTTCCATATACTCATGCTCGCCAAAGATCGCCGATTCATAGGTATAGTGTTTGAACTCAAGAAGATTATGCGAGGGATCTTCGAGGAAAAACGTCCGGTGCTCTATCCGTGTGCCGGCATAGCGTACGCGAGGCTGCTGGAAAAAAAGAAGCCCATTCGCGTTTGCGAGGTCCGCTAAGGCTTGCCAATCTGCCTGAGAGGTGAAGATCAGCCCGAAATGGCGAGGGTAAATTCCCTTCTGCCGCTCCAGCGGAAGGCTGGAGAGCTGCGCGACGATTTGATGGCCGCCGAGCTGCAACGTCACGGCTGAGTCGGACTCTCGTCCCAACAAGCAGCCCAATCCCTCCACGTAAAACCGCTTCGCGGCCTTGAGGTCGTGGACTGGAAATGCCAGATGAAATACTACCTCTGCCATCATTTACACTACTCCGTTGGATTCGGCTCAATCAACTCCGCAACCAATTCCGCAACAACGGCGCCAAGTCCAAACCTGATTTCTCAAAGAAACTGTAAGAATCGGTCAAAATAGTCGGAAAATTTTACAGTGTCCGATGCCGCGCCCCAGAACGACCTATCCTATTGACGTATTGACTTCTTTTTCCCCTTGCTCACTCAGCGGACATCACTGCCATAGAAATACTGTAAAAAAGCCTGACAGGCCCGTGCCATCAAGCCAGTGTAAATCCTCTAAAACTTTAGTCCTAAGTATTGGCCTGCCGCTTGCTTATTGATGTGAGGCTTTGACTAGGCCTTATGCATGACATTGCGATAGTTCACCATTCACCATACAGATGGAGACACATAATGAAAGATAGGCAAAGCAAGTTTCTTCTTGGGCTGTCCACAGTTGCTCTAGCGGTTCTTACGGTCGGGCTCCCAGCCACTTGGGCCGGGGAAGTCTTTCTGACGGGGCATGATCCGGATTTCCATTCTCAGAGTTCGGTCGGAGCTGAAAACCTCCTTCGCGCGGGGTTAAGCTTCGTGACGGGTGGCACCTATGATGACGGAGCAGCCACCAAGTTTCTATGGGTTGAATCGAGGATTCCGACGCCGGGCGGACACCTAATCGGGGAGAATGGATTGAACGCGCTGGGCCTGACGCTTGGCACCAATTACGATCGGGTCGATGCAGCCGAACTCGCGACGGTTGATTTTTCCAAATACACTGCCATTGCCGTGGCCTCTTCTTTTGGCGGATTGCTGACTCGGGCCGAATTAGATGGACTGATTGCACGATCTACTGATATCGCGAACTTCATCAACGGCGGCGGTGGCCTGCTGGCCCTTGCCGAATGCTCTCCAAGCAGCAGTTTCTGCGACGGCTCTCTGCTAGCCGGCGCCACTCCACCCTCGCCTTTCGGATTTTTGCCTGTAGCGGTCTCGTCGGTCGCGACAATCAATAGTTACCACGTCACCGCGGCCGGCGCCGCCGCACCATTTAACCTTACGGATGCCGACATTAACGATCCTACGCACAACTCGTTCGGATTGATCGGTGGATTAACTGTTCTTGATGAAGATGCAGCCGGTACGCCTACGACGTTAGCCGGGAATGTGACGGTCGGCGGCGGCGGTTTTACCCCCACCGTTCCAGAACCGACTTCGGTGCTGCTTCTCGGCTCCGGTCTGGCCGGCCTCGCAGCATGGCGCCGATATACACATCGTCGAGCGTGAAAGCAATTAGGTCATCTGTGAAAGCCAGCATATTGAGATAAACACAACTGCCGACACAAGATGAGGCCCTTATGAAGACGACATCGATTTTTAGGATTGTGTCCATTGCAATGTTCCTTGCAACGGCGTATCTGTCTGCCGGTGAAGCATCGGCAGGTCCGATAGGTCCTTCCCCGTATTTAAGTTTTGCCGACAGTCCTTTCAATGGCGGCAGTTTCTCG
>JAICXS010000270.1 GCA_025934615.1 Nitrospiraceae bacterium | reverse complement strand
GGATCATGTCGTCATCATCAATGCCGAGAAAATTCATTTGACGGGCGACAAGATGAAGACGAAGACTTATACCCACCATACCGGTTATCCGGGAGGTTTAAAAACAGTGACGGCTGAACACCTGCATGAGAAACATCCCACAGACATACTGACCAAAGCGATCAAGGGAATGTTGCCCAAAAATCCATTGGGCAAACAAATGGCCAGAAAGTTGAAAGTCTATGCAGGCTCGGACCATCCGCATCAGGCGCAGTCGCCCGAACCACTCGCGATCTCATAGATTAGAATAAACGTAAGGAGACTCCAATGGCAGCAGCGACACACTACGCAACCGGCAAACGAAAGAACGCGATCGCGAGAGCATGGATTTCTGCCGGCGCAGGCGACATGACCGTGAATACCAAACCATTAGAAGAATACTTTCCACGTCCGACGCTCCGGACGTTGGTCTTATCGCCCGTTGAAGTCAGCGGGATGATGGGCAAATGCAATGTGCTGGCAACCGTCCGCGGCGGCGGGACGACCGGACAAGCTGGAGCCTTACGGCACGCGATTGCCAAGGCGCTCATTGACTTGAATCCGGCTTTTCGAGAGGCCCTGAAGAAGGAAGGCTTCCTCACACGGGATTCGCGTGTGAAAGAACGGAAAAAGTACGGGCAGAAAGGCGCTAGAAAGCGCTTCCAGTATTCAAAGCGGTAATTGCCGGTCTAGGCATTCAGAAAAGGGAAGGCCGCCGGGCCTTCCCTTTTTTATGTCGTCTTTGCACAGTCGCTCAAAGGAGGAGACAGGTGTCTACCAGCCATTCAGTTAAGATTGCCGTTCTTGGGGCAAGCGGTTATACCGGCGGAGAACTCCTCCGACTCATCGCGGCACATCCACAAATGGAGTTGGTCGTCGCGACGGCGGACAAATCAGTTGGAGCATCGCTGCCAAGTCTCTTTCCCTCTCTTGCCTCCGTGCTGCCGGGCCTCACGTTGGAATCCGTCGACATTGAATCCATCATCAAGAGAGCCGATGCCGTCTTTTTAGCGTTGCCCCATACGAAGTCCTTGGCATCTGTCGCAGCCTTTCTCAAGGCGGGAAAACATGTCGTCGATCTCAGCGCTGATTATCGGCTCAAGAACGCCGCTGAGTATGAGCGCTGGTACGATACCCCGCACACCCATCAGGACCTGTTGAAGGAGGCGGTGTATGGGTTACCGGAACTCTACCGGCAGGATATTCAAAAAACGAAATTGGTCGCCTCTCCAGGCTGCTATCCGACTGCAGCCATTCTTCAGTTGGCACCATTGATAGCTGGAGGGCTTGTCGATCCACGCTCTATCGTCATTGATGCAAAATCGGGCGTGTCCGGTGCGGGTCGCAGTCCCGCGCTGACCTACCATTTTCCGGAAGCCCATGAATCGCTCGAAGCGTATAAGATTGGTCAGCATCGCCACATCCCGGAGATCGAACAGGAACTGCGGCTCCTTGGATCGCGCTCAGGCCAAAATGTAAAGACAGCCTCTCGAAATGATCCTACCATTCACGTGATGTTTACGCCGCATTTGGTCCCGATGAACCGTGGCATTCTCAGCACAGCATATTGCCGACTGCAAGAACCAATGGAACAAGCGCAGCTTCGCGCCCTATACCGTGACTTCTATAAAGGAGAGCGGTTTATTAGATTCGCGGAAGGCGATGCCTCCCCGAACCCGCGACACGTACGCGGCGCCAACTTCTGCGATCTCAATGTCTTTCTAGATCAGAGGGCTGGATGGGTCGTCACCGTAGCCGCCTTGGATAATCTGATCAAGGGTGCGGCAGGACAAGCGCTTCAAGCGATGAATCTCATGTTGGGGTTTCCCGAAGAGATGGGGCTCACCGGAGCGGGAGTTTTTCCATGAACGAAAAACACGTCCTCTCATGTCTAGGCGGGCAATCATGAAAGCCCTTCGTGGCGGCGTGACCGCCCCGCTCGGCTTTCTCGCGGCTGGCGTTCACTGCGGAATTAAAAAGCCATCGATTCTCGACCTTGCGCTGATTGCCTCCTCCGAGCCAGGTCCTATCGCCGGCGTGTTTACCACCAACCGCCTCCCCGCTGCGCCCGTGCTCCTCGATCGACTGCATCTTCGGCGCGGTGTCGGACAGGCGATCATTGTGAACAGCGGCAATGCCAATGCCTGCACAGGCCCACAGGGCATGGCCGATGCCGAAGAAATGGCCACCCTGGTGGCTCGCCGCCTTTATGCCGATCCACAGGCGATTTTTGTCGGCTCAACCGGCGTGATCGGACAACCCCTTCCGATGGCACGTATTCGAGAAGGGATTCCGGCCGTCATGACTCGTGCGCGTCGAACCGGCGGGCATGAGGCCGCGCGCGCCATCTTAACCACAGATTTGAAAACAAAAGAAGTTGCCGCGAGTGCTCGGATTGCAGGCCGAACGGTCACAGTCGGAGGCATGGCCAAAGGGTCCGGGATGATTCATCCCGACATGGCAACGATGCTTGCGTACCTGACAACCGATGCCGCTATCGAACAATCGGCCTTACAAGAGGCCTTGTCTGCGAGCGTGAATGCCTCCTTTAATTGCATCTCTGTCGATGGAGATACGAGCACGAACGACACCGTCCTGTGCCTGGCCAATGGCATGGCCGGCAATACATGTATTCAGAGAGGATCGGCGGAGGCCAAAGAATTTCAGCAGCTCTTACATCACGCCTGTTTCGCGCTGGCGATGAAAGTGTGCCGGGATGGAGAAGGCGTCACGAAAGTGGTCCAATTGGTCGTGACGGGCGCGAAAAGCGCCGATGAAGCGAAGCAGATCGCCAAAACCATCGGCACGTCAAGTCTGGTCAAAACGGCCCTCTTCGGCGAAGACGCCAATTGGGGACGCATCATTGCCGCCCTTGGCCGGTCGGGAATTCCGATCGAACCGAACTCCGTCGCATTGGCATTCGACACCGTCCCTATTGTGAAAGCCGGCGTAGGACTCGGGCGTCACGCCGAGCGGCAAATCAGCCGCGTCGCGCGGCGGAAAGAATTCACTATTACTCTTGATTTGGGATTAGGCTCAGCAACGGCTCGGTTGTGGACGACTGATCTGTCTTACGACTATGTCAAAATTAACGCCTCCTATCGCTCCTGATCTGTCCATGTCCACGCTTAGGCGTGCCCCGTCTTCACCTTGCATTGAATGTCCTGCTGTGCTAACGTGCCAAGGCTTCACGGTCCGGCTTTCTAGAAGCATGCCTGCCATCGGCAGGTCAATTATCAACTTCACATTGGCGTGTAGGCACGCCACTTTGCTTGGGAATAAGGGGTAAGACCTCTCGCCTGTTGGCGCAGGCGCTCCGCAAGCTGAGGAAAGGGGGTGACGGTATGGTTGCGATTCGAGAATTGTTGGAAGCAGGTGTCCACTTCGGCCATCAAACGAACCGTTGGAACCCGAAAATGAAAAAATTCATTTTCGGCGAGCGCAACGGCATTTACATCATCGACTTGCAACAGACTGTCCAGCGGTTTCAAGCCGCCTATGACTTTATTCGCGATACCGTGGCGGCAGGCGAATCGGTGCTCTTCGTCGGGACCAAGCGCCAAGCGATCGATATTGTCGAAGAAGAATCGAAGCGAGCCAAGATGTTCTATGTCAATCAACGGTGGTTGGGCGGCATGCTGACCAACTTCCAGACTATCCGCAAAAGTATCGATAAGCTCAAGAAATTTGAATCCGCGTTGACGGATGGCACGCATCAACGATTGACCAAAAAAGAAATCGGCCATATGGAAAAGGAAAGAGTCAAGCTGGACCGGACGCTGAGCGGCATCAAAAATATGAACCGTCTCCCCGGCGCAGTCTTCGTCCTCGATACCCGCATCGAACGAATTGCAGTCCAAGAAGCCAACCGGTTAAGTATTCCCGTCATCGCTATCCTCGACACCAACTGCGATCCCGACGGAATCGCCTATCCCGTCCCCGGCAACGATGACGCGATTCGGTCGATCAAGCTGATTGTCTCACGTCTGGCCGACGCCTGCATCGAAGGGTCTCACCTTCGGGCACAACAGGAAGAGCGAGAAAAGACGGAAGCTCTTCCGGTCGCCGATATGCGGGTTGCCCGTAGCGCGGCAGTCGAAAACGTCCCGGCCAACGCCTAGGAGCAACGACAGATTTTCTTCAGAAGAGGAGCGCGATTGGAATGGCAGGCAACAGCACACTGGTGAAAGAGCTTCGTGAAAAAACAGGCGCCGGCATCATGGACTGCCAGAATGCCTTG
>JAICXS010000116.1 GCA_025934615.1 Nitrospiraceae bacterium | reverse complement strand
GCGGGGGCACAGCAGGCGCAGGCACTTCAGAAACTGACCGACATTCCTCCTTCATTGACTCTTATCCTTGCCAACACGGAACAATTGCTGCGGACGGTTCAAGATCTCTGCGAGCAAGCCGGATTTTCTCCTGCTGAGAAAGGCCCCTCTCTTCCTTCTGATATCGGAACCGGCGGGATCATGGCACAGGCACGATCAGAACAAGCGGAGCAAGCCGTACCAGAAGCGCCGCCACTCTTTGAAGAGCGGCGACACGCTCCGCGTATCGAGATCCACATGGAAGCACGCGCCACCGCCAACGGTATGACTTGGGAAGGCACGGCGCTCAATATCAGTCTTGGCGGAATATACATTCTGTTTAAAGGACAGGTGCGCGCCAACGAACATCAACCGGCGCGGCTCGGGTTTGGGAGCGAGGTCGGTGTCTTGGAAATTCCAGGAACCGTGCGGCATATTGAAGCTAAGGACAGTAAATCATTCCCCGCGAAGGAATTATTCACCGGTCTCGCGATTCAGTTTTCACCGCTCAAAGAGGTAGAGGGGAAAATTCTCCAGTCGCTAATGGAGGGACTCCACACTGAATCGATCTCACTGACCTGTACAGCCTTGCTCATTCGACACTCTCCAGATCCGTCACACCGGGAAGACTTGCTAGTCGAGGCACAGAAGAAGACGCCGGAGTCCGCAAGTTTCGATTCCGATGCGGATCGGCTGGAGCGCACAGACAAAGACCTATCTATTTCCACGGAATTCTCCGAATGCACCAACGAGCAAGGACAGCGCATTGCCCTGTGCCATGATCATCAGACACAAGGCCTTCCACCGGCGGCTCCTATTATTATTGTGGCACCAGGCTACGGGCGGACCAAACGAGAATACATTGAACTCGCCTATTATTTTGCGTCGAACGGGTGTCAAGTCCTGCGCTACGACCATACGTATCATGTAGGCGAGAGCGACGGCGGAATAGTGCAGACGACGCTGACCCACATGCAAAATGATCTACACACTGTGATTGATTATGCCGTTCGTCTTTGGCCCGCCGGTCCCCTTGTGATCGTTGCCAGCGATGTGATGGCGCGGGTCGCTACCAAAGCCATAGGGCGGCATCCTTTCGTCAAGCTGCTCGTGTTTCTGGCGCCAGTGTTTGACCTTCAATATACCCTGATGGCGGCACATCAAGAAGATCTCATTGCAGCCTCCGTGCAAGGTGTGCCACAAGGCATCAGCAACATCTTGGGATTTAATATCGATGTCGATACCTGGGTGGCCGATGCGGTCCGTGGCGCCTATGCTGATTTCCAAACGACCCGTGAGGATCTCACTCACATTCACGTTCCGATGCTGGTGTTCTCCTCGGAGCAGGATCTTTGGGTTCGGCCTAACGCATTATCCCCCGTTAAACTGTCATTGGGCGACACGTTTCTCGGTTGGCATGCCATGCCTGAAGCACGTCATAGCGTCGTCGAGCATCCCGACCAAGCACGACTCGTCTACCGGCAAATGGTGGCACACTGCCGAAGCATACTGTTTCCGCTTTCCAATGATACTGTGAGAGGTCCTTCAGAGACCGCCCTTGCCCACCAAGGCGGACTCGAGCTCGAACAGGCACGCCGGCACCACCAGATGGGTCAGGCGGACGCGGTGGAATTTTGGCGTGACTATCTCGACCGATCGCATTCATTAATTAACTTTTCAGAATATTGGCATGTGCTGGATCATATTCACCGGCTTCTGGGACCGCTGGACAACAATGCCCGTATACTGGATGCGGGGTGTGGCAATGGCAATTTTGGCATGTTTCTCTTGATTGCCGCCTCCTTCCACCCCGACCAACTCTTAGGTCCTGAGAGCCGACTCCATTATATCGGCGTGGATTTCGTACCGAGCGGCCTTGAACAAGCAAAGATGAACCTCATTCGGGTGGCTGCAGAGCTACGCGGCAAGTTCGCCGCCACGGTACCGTCACGATCGGTCATGAAAGCCGGCTTGACGTGTGTGGATCTCAATGCCCCTCTCCCTTTTCAGGATGGACAATTCGATCGCGTCGTCTGTAATCTGGTACTTGGCTATCTCCGCGATCCGTTGTTTACGCTCCGCGAACTGATTCGTGTCCTGACCCCACATGGCAAACTCGTGCTCACTCATTTCAAACCGCAGGCGAATTTGGCTCACATCTATCGCGAATTCGTGTCCCAGGCGAAGAGCGATCTCGACCGACAGCAAGCGAAAGAGATGGTAGAAGCATCAGGACCAATTATGCAGCCTTTGCGCGAAGACGCGTTTCGTTTTTTTGACCGCCAGGAACTCGCCATGCTATTGATGGTCAGCGGGGCCTCACAGCCTCGAATTTATTCGACCTTTGCCAATCAGGCCTATATCGCAGTCGCTGAAAAGGCTTCCGCCCCTACTTCCGGTCGCTAGCCCGAGTCTCGGGCCCCTTCCGGTTAGCCCTACTATTGACTTCGGTCCCGTGGTATACCTAGCCATTACCCCAATCTTGCATCCCTGAAGCAGAAGCGTCCCTAGGCATGCAATTTTATATGCTATTTTGCGGCAGTTCTCACCCCCTTGTGCAAGACCATTCCATTTTTGATGACACGGGCTATACTTATCTGAAATGTTCTTACTAAGCATGACTAGGTGCGTATTCCAGATAACCGTATATTCATCGAATCTCATGCCTTTGATAATCATAGGGTGAGTCTTTTCTCCGTGCTGGATCTTCTATTCGCACTCCCTTGTTATAAAGGCTTACAGGGACTTTGGATCGTGGACCTGCGACCATCCTCCCTAACCAACAGATAATTTTTAGGGAATCCTTCGTCATGGCGAGAAGCGCTGAAAGGCCCTTGGTGAGAAAAGTTTTAACCAAAGAAAAACACGACGCCTATGAAACGCTTATAAATTTTAACCACGCGATGGCTTCTATCTTAGACCTTCCTATTCTGACCCAAGTCATTCTCGACACGTTGAAAAAAGTTCTCCATAGCCGGAGCGCCTCTCTCTTTCTCTTTGATAACGAGAAAGATGCGTACATGCTTTCGCCGGCCAACGGGACTGCCCTTGAAGCCATCCAGCGCATACGGTTTTCAGCGTCAGATGAACTCCCGCACTATTTGCGATGTTTACGCACTTTGTTGATTACGGCAGATCTCAAAAGGGCGCCGGAAATCAACCCTTCGATCCTTCTCGCGCTAGACACTATGGCCTCGGAAGTTTGTCTTCCGCTGATCAACAAAGATCGGCTGATCGGCTTCATTAATTTTGGGGATCGTCCCGATGCTCAAGCATACGATCAACACGAACGGCAGTTCCTGGCGGCCTTAGCGCAAACCGCCGCCGTCGCCCTCGATAACGTCCTCTTGTACACCAACCTCAAGCGCTCGCAAATTTTGATGCGCCGCACGGATCGGCTCCGTTCACTCGAGACCATCGCCGGCGGCTTTGCCCATGAGATTAGAAACCCTTTGACATCGATCAAGACATTCGTTCAGCTTGCACCTGGCCGAAGAGGCGATGCCGAGTTCATCGACCGGTTCAGTGAAGTGGTCATTGAAGATGTCTATCGCATTGAACGACTGATTCATGAAATTCTTGATTATGCGCGCTATCGCGAACCTAAGTTTGCCAAGGAGGACCTCAATGATATCGTCTCCTCTTGTCTCTACTTTATTGAGGTCAAAGCGCAGAGTAAATTTATTACCATCGAGAAGCATTTGGCTCCCGACTTACCGTCTGCGATGCTGGACCGCCAGCAGATCAAACAAGTGCTTCTGAACTTATTACTCAATGCGATGGATGCCATGAATGATGGCGGCGGGCAATTATCGGTCAGAACACGCCGGCTCAATAAAGCCGATGGGACATGGGTGCAAATCGAGATCGGGGATACCGGAGTCGGCATCTCGCCGAACAATTTGGACCATATTTTTGATCCCTTCTATACCACCAAGCATGAGAGTATCGAACGAGAAGGGACCGGCCTGGGGCTCACCATTGTCCACGAGATTATTCAAGAACATCACGGCTACATCGAGGTCGAAAGTACCGTAGGCGTCGGCACCGCGTTTTATATCAATCTGCGAACCCATCCGTTAGGAATCGATGTGCCAAAGGAAGCCAAGGACTATGAAAAAACGAGTACTGCTCATCGATGATGAGGTCGGTATCCGGACCTCCCTGAAGATGGTCCTCGAACCAGTCTACGAAGTGCTGTCGGCCAATGACGGCGAAGAGGGCCTCGCTCTCTTTCGAAACGGCGCACCGGACGTGATTCTTCTCGACATTCTCCTCCCCGGCATCGATGGCCTCGCCGTCCTTCAAACCATACGGTCGGAAGATGCGCGCGTCCCGGTGATCATGCTGACCGCCAGCACTACGGTCAAAACCGCCGTGGACGCGATGAAGATAGGTGCCGTGGACTACATCACGAAGCCGTTCGATGTGGAAGAACTGCGGCTCAACGTGGCCAGAGCGCTCGAAAATACCGAGTTGAAACGCGAGGTCACTTCGCTGCGGGCTCAAGTCATCAATCGCTATGGGTTTCATAACCTCGTTGGGAAGAGTCCCGGTATGCGGGAAATTTATTCGAAAATTGAGCAGGTCGCAGATTCACGAACGACTGTGCTGATTACCGGTGAAAGCGGAACGGGAAAAGAACTGGTGGCCCGTGCGCTCCACTATAACAGCACGCGGCGTGATCGCCCGTTCATCGCCATTAATTGTGCAGCTTTGCCCGAGACTCTGATTGAAAGCGAATTATTTGGACATGAGAAAGGCTCTTTCACGGACGCGCAAGCCCGCAAGCCCGGCCAATTTGAACTGGCCCATGGCGGAAGCCTTTTCCTCGATGAAATTGGGGATTTGAGCCTACCGACACAAGCCAAATTGCTCCGCGTTGTGCAGGAACGGGAATTCAGCAGGATTGGAGGCACGCATCCGATTAAAGTGGATGTCCGCATCCTGGCTGCCACGAATAAAAGTCTGGAAGAATTACTCCGGCGCAAGGAATTCCGAGAAGATCTCTACTACCGCATCAATGTCGTCTCCCTATATTTGCCGCCGCTTCGCGAACGGCGCGAGGATATTCCGTATCTGGCCAAACATTTCTTGGCTCACCGCCGCCAGGAAGACAAACGCGCGCCCCAGGAATTTGCAAAAGAGACGTTGGAGATTTTGTCTAAATATAACTGGCCGGGAAACGTCCGCGAGTTGGAGAATGTCATTGAGCAAGCCATGGTGTGGTCTAGCGGCGCCACGATTCTTCCTGAACATCTTCCCATCAGTCTCCGTACCGATATCCATGCCGATGTCTTACGCGGAGAGACACTCTCCGGCCGCTTGTCGCTTGAAAAAGCCGTCATGGAATTCGAACGAGACATTATTCTAGACGCCCTCCGCAAAACCGACTACGTTCAGACGCATGCCTCCGCGCTGTTAGGGATAAGCCGCAGGATGCTGAAATACCGAATGGATATGCTGGGCATCAGAAGAGAAGATCCGACTGCTGCGGACAACGATTATCCGCCGGAACGCGCCGACTTACTGCACTAATGGCTCCGGACGCATAAAGTGTAGCGATGCATCCATAGAAAACCGCAGATTCCTTGACAAAAACGTTTTTCAATAGTACACATTACATCGTTAGGTACTTCCATCAATATGCTTGCTCATTCTGATAAACCAACCATTTTAATTGTCGAGGACGAAGTTGGCCCTCGCAATGCGCTACAGATCATTCTCCGGCCCTTTTATAATCTCCACAGTGTCGATAATGGCCATGAAGCTCTTCGTGTCCTTCAAGATCACACCATCGATCTCGTCACACTGGATGTGAAGCTCCCCGATCAAAGCGGCCTGGAGGTGCTCAAGCACGTAAAGTCGCAACATCCCGATATTGAAGTCGTGGTGATTACCGGCTATGGCAGCCTGCGATCCGCGATGGACGCGACCAGATCTGGAGCCGCCGCCTATCTCTTGAAGCCGTTCAATGTCACGGAGTTGTTAGCCATTATCAATCAGACTCTGGCGAAAAAACAGCGTCTCGAACACTTGCGACAGTGGTTGCGCAGCAGCGAATCGTTATGGGTTTCAGAACGCGACAGTGCCGCGGCATGGAACCAGTTGATCGATCACTATCAGGAACTGCGTCCCAAGACAAAACATGAGTTGCCGACACCAGACTATTCTGCGTTCGCTCCCCTACTCTCGGAACTCCTGGAAGCCTACAGTCGTGACATGTTTAATCACGCCAACCGTACAAGTTTTTATGCCGGCTTAATGGGAAAACAATTGGACTTCACCGAGACCGAATGTAAAGCGCTCGTACTAGGCGCGTTTCTGCATGATATCGGCCGACTGGCATGTGGAAAATTGTCTCAACCCATTCCGGCACAAAAAGAAGAAGGATACAAACACCATCCCGAAATAGGTGCGCGCATGATTCTCCCGCTGAGACTTCCCGCCGAAGTAGGCCAGATCATCCTTTATCAT
>JAICXS010000004.1 GCA_025934615.1 Nitrospiraceae bacterium | reverse complement strand
CTGCGCGATCGTGCAACTCGCTCGACATTCCACTTCCGTGATTCCGATTTCGACCGCCGAATCCGGCCGGCCTGCGGCTCGGCCGCCGTTTTCGGGCTTGTCGCCTTCGCGATTACATCTCCATGATGTGCATCTTCCGCCTTGGCAGGATGGGTTGCGAAGATTTATTGCAGAGTATCTTGCAACTCAGGGAGGGCCCGCGCATCAACCTGCGTCTCTGGGCGGAGAAATTTCCAGCAAGGCCTAGGTTCGACGTCTCAAGGACTTGTGCCGTTGAAGGGATCACCCCTCGGCCGGAGTTCCCATTACCTGTTCGTAGCAAGGCGATGGTCGCATGTGGGACTAAAGTAGTATTGGCAGCGATACTCTTCGTCATGTAAAGTGACAACCCATTGGACGGCACCGGCAGTCATCTATCGGCACATACTTATGACAAGTCGATTGCAGTGTAATCGTTTCATCGCAGCCGTTGTGGCCGGCTTGATCCTGGTCACGTTGAGAGGCTGCGCGCATTTCGCAACCGACACGTAGGAAGCGGATGCTGAAAAACGAGATGATCTCCAGCTGGCGTATCTCAAATTTCAGCAAGGCGCCTATGACGACGTCATCGATCTGATCGCACGCTACAGAAAACATACTCCCGAAGACTCCGATTACGAGCCGCAGTGGTTGTTAGCACAGACCTATGAGCAGAAAGGTGATACGACAGCGGCTATAGAAGAATATAAATCGATTCGGAAGAATTTCCCACAGACGGCGCACGGCAGCGAAGCCCTTTACAGAATAGAACTACTCGAGCGTCAATTGCCGTCCAGGCCGGCCGATTCCTCTCCTTCCGTTTCATCCCGTAAGGAGTATCGCCTCGACGCAGATGACGAGGTGCAAATTTCTGTCTATGGAGACGACGAACTCTCAAACACTCAAACCGTTCGGCCAGACGGCAAGATTGCATTCCCTCTGGCTGGTGACGTCTATGTCGCCGGCATGACTCCCGATGAACTCCGCGCACAAATCACCCTGCGCTTGTCTAAATTTGTGCGGAACCCTCAGGTCACCGTTATCGTCTCCAAATACAACAGCAAGCAGGTCTACGTTTTAGGACAAGTCAAAACGCCCGGTATCGTTCGACTCAGCACCGATATTACCGTATTGCAAGGAATCGCCCACGCGGGAGGCATGACCGATGATGCCGACTTACAAGGCGCTCTCTTAGTTCGAAACGCCCAGATCGTTCCGGTGAACTTTGAACGCCTTCTCAGAAACGGCGACTTTACTCAAAATATCCCCCTCCACCCTAATGATACGATCCTCGTCCCGAATGTCTCCGGAAGAAAGATTTTTATCTTAGGAGAAGTCAAACAACCTATAGCGATCCCGCTCAAACAGGCGATGTCGCTCGTCGAATCGCTTTCGATAGCCGGAGGATTTACACGGGACGCCGACTCCAAAAACGTCGTGATTGTTCGGGGCGGCCTCGGTTCCAGCAACATGTTTACCGTCAATGTCGATCAGATTACGGATAAGGCAGTGACGGCCAAGAACGCGGTCCTACAGCCGAACGACATTGTCTATGTGCCCAAAACGCTGATGGCCCATGTCGATCGTTTCTTCGAGCATGTCTCAAAAATTATTGCGCCGATCGTGTTGACAGAGTTTGGTATCGCCCTTGGCCCTACGGTCTATTCTGTCCTGACCAAAGGCAAGGTCAATTCACAAGTACCTATTATCGTCCAGCCCAATGCCCTCGTTGCCCCTTAAGACTTGAGAGTTAGACTCATGCGTATGTTCAAACGAAACACCGCCTCGATAGAAACGATACCGGCAGCGCAAGTTGTCTGTAAAAAGCTATCCGAATTTCAGGCCTCGGATCCCAAAGCGGCACATGGATACGATGCATTATTTGCGAACCTTGAGCTGTTATCTCGAACCCGGCCCGCGAAGATTATTTTGGTGACGAGCACGCAGCCCGAGGAAGGGAAAAGCACGATTGCGCTGAATCTGGCGCTGACCATGATGCTGCATGGGAAAAACGTGCTCCTTTTGGATGGCGATCTGAGGAAACCGCAACTTCATCGATCATTGCAGGTAAGAAATGTGCCGGGATTGGCCGATATTTTGTCCGGGGCGGTGGGCGTGCAAGAGACGATACAGAAAGTGAACGTGGCATCGGATTCCGCCGCTCAGGCCCTCACGCTGAACGTTATTCCGAGCGGAAAGGGACCTCGCGCGCTTTTTAACCCTAAAGGTTCTACCAAGCTTCACGAAACCTTTGAATACCTCAGAAGCTTCTACGATGTTATCTTGGTTGATTCTCCGCCTATTCTAGCGGTCAATGACGGTCTGTTCTTTGTGCCGATCGTTGATGCGGTTCTTTTCGTGGTACATCCCGGGGTCGTCACGGAAAAGGACGCCAAGCGCGCTAAAGAGCGGATTCTTCAAGCGGGGGGCCATATTGTCGGCGCGGTCATGAATCGATTCACTGAAGGAGTCCATGGAGAAGGCTACCATCCTTATGACGACCACTACATGGACGCTCAACAATGACGGTGCGCAGGCATGGCCTGAGACAAACCGTACCGCGCGGGGGCCGTGTCGTTCACCAGAGGAGAATGTGGCTCGGAGCGCGTGTTCTAGCGAATGTCTCGATAGCGGCATGTATCGGCGGTTGCGCCCTTATTTACTCAGGGCACAGTATCGAGCAAACCGCCATTCAATCCATTCAACCCGGCGTCACAACGGAAGAGGCATTACTGCGACTGTTGGGATCTCCGGACACGATAGTGAGAAAACACGCAGAGGGTATCACGGTATACCAATATAAGTCCGTCCGTCTCTGGTCGGTCGGAATTCCGTTTCCCATCTCGATAGGCCGCGTCACACAAACGGGGCGCGTCTTAAACGTCATGGTAAAAGGCGGGACTGTCATAAATTACGAAGATAACGAGATGAAAGAACGGTTTTTCTCACGAGAGAAGACACAATAAGGTGATTCTTTCAACGGCAAGGCGACCCGATCGACCGTAGCTCCAAGGAGAACACTATGCAAGTCGTCATCCTGTGTGGCGGAAAAGGAACGAGGGCGTATCCCTTTACAGATTATCTCCCCAAGCCCATGCTGCCGATCAATGGGACTCCTATCCTGGTCTATGTCATGCGAATCTTCGCTCAGCAGGGACACACGGAGTTCATCCTGTCCTTAGGGCATAGGAAAGAAGTCATTATCGATTACTTTGATCGAAAAGATTTCGGATGGAATGTCCAATTTGTCGACACGGGCGCCGATACCGATACGGGAGGACGGGTCGCAAACTGCCAACATCTCCTGCGGGACACCTTCTTTGTGACCTACGGAGATGGCCTTGCCGATATCGACCTCAATAAACTCACGGCATTTCATGGCGCGCATGACGGGGTTGGCACCATCACCAGCGCTCCGCTTATCTCACAGTATGGCACGCTTGAAAGCGACGCGTCGGGTCGGATTCGTACGTTCCGGGAAAAGCCCGTGCTCCCCCAGTACTGGATCAATGCGGGCTTTTTCCTGTTCAACCGGACAATCTTTCAGCACTGGGAAGGTCATAATCTTGAAAAAGAGGTATTCCCTTCCTTAGTGAAAAAGCAGCTTCTCTATACGTATCAACATGCCGGATTCTTCAAATCGATGGATACGTATAAGGATCATCAAGAACTCGAACAAATGTACCGCGACAACGTCTTGCACATGAAACGCCCACAAGAGGTAAATGGCCATGCGACAACCGATGTATTGGCGCGATAAGAGAGTTTTTATTACCGGCTGTAACGGGTTCCTTGGTTCCTGGCTCACCAAAGAGCTTGTCGCGACGGGCGCCCATGTCGTCGGGTTGGTGAGAGATTCGATCCCCAAGTCGAATCTGGTCTCGTTCGATGTGGAAGATGACATCACGATCGTGAGAGGGAACCTCGAGGATTATTTTCTCTTGGAACGGACGATCAACGAATATGACGTCGATACCGTGTTTCATGTGGCGGCGCAGGCCATCGTCGGCACGGCCAACGCCAATCCATTATCGACCTTCGAGGCCAATATCAAGGGGACATGGAATGTCCTCGACGCCTGCCGCCGCAATCCCCGTGTCAAGCGCGTCCTCGTCGCGTCCAGCGATAAGGCGTACGGTAACCATCAGCAGCTTCCTTACAAGGAAGACTTTGCCCTCCGCGGGCAGCATCCATACGATGTGTCGAAAAGCTGCACCGACCTGCTGGCGGCCACGTATTATCAGACGTATGGCTTGCCGGTTTGTATTACTCGGTGCGCCAATCTGTTTGGTGGAGGCGATCGAAATCTGAGCCGTCTCATTCCCGGCACGATTCTCTCAGTGCTTCATGGCGAGCGCCCTGTCTTGCGAAGCGATGGCACATCGGTCCGCGATTACCTCTATATTAAAGATGCCACAAACGCCTACATGACGCTCGCCGAAAAAATGGACGATTCGACTTTGCACGGGCACGCGTTCAACTTTGCGTCCGAGTCAAAACTTTCGGTTCTGGACATGACACAGCATATTTTAAGGCTGATGGACCGTGAAGATTTGCAGCCGATGATTATGAATCAGGGAGCGAACGAAATATCGCGGCAATACCTCTGCGCCGATAAAGCCAAAGAGGTCTTGAGCTGGACGCCTTCATTTACGATCGAGCAAGGGTTGAAGGAGACGATCGACTGGTATCGTGAATATTCGAATATGAAACTGATCAAACAGTTAGTTTCATGATCCGATGGTCGTGTTGAGGGACCTTCAATGGAATTACGCCAATCGCTCAGAGTTCTTCTGCAACACAAATGGATGATCGTCCTGCTTTCGATTTCTGCGGTCGTCCATGCTGTACTCATTACCTATATGGTCAGCGAGAAGTACAAGGCAACTACGCTCATTCTTCTCCGGCCACAGCAGGAAGTCACCCTTGCGGGAACCCTTGTGCAAAAGAAGCTGTTGGACTTTCCGGTAGGACAGGGCGCCAAGCCGGAGACATCGAGTATCACGTACACCGAGCTCATAAAAAGCCGCACCATTGCCGAGCAGGTGGTCAGGAATCTTCATCTCGACACCTTGAAGCGAAAACCTAAAGACTCCTATTGGCTGGAACAATGGGAAGTCTGCAAGGAACAAGCGAAGCTCGCCGCCCTCAAGCTCTGGCAAATTTTAAAGTATGGAAAAACAATCGAGGAAAGCCCTTTCACGACCGCGGTTCAGGACGTGGTTGAAAGTATTTCCGTCAATCCAACGAAGAACAGTTATGTCTTCGAGATTGCCTTCCTTGCCAAAGACCCGTCCTTAGTTGCAGCCGTCGTCAACGAGACGGCATCGGTCTTTATCAAGTTCTTGACGGATGTCAACGAAAGCGAAGGGCGGCTTGCTCGTGAATTTTTACAGCAGCAGATGGAGGATACGGAGCGCAAGCTCGCCAATGCCCGGCAAGCCTATCAAGAGCACAAAATCCGGAATAAGAGCATTCTCTTCAATGAAGAGGCGGCAGAAAAAATTAAACTCATCGCCGGCCTGGAATCAAGCCTGGAGAAGAATCACATTCTGCTGTCCGGACTGCTCAATCGCTTCACGCCTGAAAACCCCAGAGTCTTGAGCCTGCAAGCCGAGAATGACAATCTCCGCTCCCGCATTGCGCAATTAAAAAACGGATTGGAGACGCTTCCCGCCACAGAAGCGGAACAGTCGAAATTGGCATTAGAAGTGAAGACGATTGAGAATACGTACATGTTCATCAAGAAAGAATACGAGGAGGCCCACATACGGGAAGTGAAGCGCACCAGCGATATCAGCATTGTCTCCCCCGCCATGATCCCGAGCACCCCCGTGAAACCGATCAAGATTTACTATGCGGGGGTTGCCTTGGCTCTTGCCCTGATCATAGGGATTACATTCTCGCTTTTCTTTGAGGCGATGAATACGGCATTGCGCACGATCGAAGAGGTGGAAGGAGCACTCGGTCTTCAGGTTCTCTCCACCATACCCGCTATTCACCCTGCTCACTCCAAACCCGTAACGTGATATCCGGAAGCGTTCTCCCATGATCCGTTCCGGCGTGCGCCCATGCCGCAGAAACATGTTTCCTATTCGCAACACGACAAACGGGCTTCGGTCCAATAACTGAACATTATTGAAACAGCAGGTTCCACAATGACAGGGATAACAAAAGTGATGGGTCTCGCCGTTGCCGGAGGGCTGATCTTGGCGATCGGCATGTCGCTTTCAGCGGCGCCTCTTGCCGAGAAGGACCGGCTCAGGCTCGACGGCAAAATGAAACGCGTACAGACGTTGGCGCCGCAATGGGTGCAGGCCGGCGGAGACTCGGCAAAGGTCGCCCCGCTTGGCCCTCAAATTGAAGCGCACCTGAAAGCCGGTCGCTTCGACGAAGCCGAACGACTCGTGGATCAAATCCTGGCCACCGTGACGGGGCCCACCGATGGCGGAAGCAGTCCCTCGGGCGGCTCCCAGCCACCGACCCCACTGCAGCGGCTCGACGGCAAAATGAAGCGCGTGCAGACATTGGCGCCGCAATGGGTGCAGGCCGGCGGAGATCAGGCGAAAATTGCGCCGCTGGGTCCTCAGATAGACGCGCACCTGAAGGCCGGCCGGTTCGATGAGGCTGAACGGCTGGTCGACCAGATCCTCGCTACCGTGACTGGGCCCACCGATGGCGGAGGCAGTCCATCAGGCGGCTCCCAGCCACCCACTCAACTGCAGCGGCTCGACGGCAAAATGAAGCGCGTGCAACCGTTGGCTCATGAATGGGTACTGGCCGGCGGAGACCCTTCGAAAGTGGCGCCGCTGGGCCCTCAGATTGACGAGCACCTGAAGGCCGGCCGGTTCGATGAGGCTGAACGACTGGTCGACCAGATCCTTGCCACGGTGACCGGCCCCACCACCGGAGGCTCGAACAAAGCCGACTCGATGGCGGTTGCGGCATCACCGGCCAAACCTATCTCGGGCTCTTTCGCCGAGAAAGACTCAAGGTCTGTCAATGTCCAGCCTATTCCAGCCGATGCCGCAATCCTGTTTTGGTCTACAAGGAGCGAATCGTCTCGTCCTGATTCCCCGAGTCTTGGCCCTTCCGAGCTGTATGCGATGGACAAGAACGGACAGCATGTGACCCAGATTACCTTTGACAACCTACAATCCTATGAGCATGCTGCGGTTTCTTTTAGCAGAAAGCTGATAGCGGCTAATCGATATCTGAAGAAAGGCGCGGGCGAAGCCGGACTGTGGATCTTGGATCTCGAAAAAAAGACGGAGACTCGGCTGCTGCCGAAGTTCCATAGCGCCGGCAACGGGGGCGTCGACTGGTCGCCGGATGAACACATTTATTTCTCCGGAAAGCCGACGAGCAGCGGCCAGCGGGATATTTATAAAATTCGCCCAGATGGGACGGACCTTACCCAATTGACGTTCGCAGGGCCGACTAATCCCGGTGAACATTTCGATGTGTCGGTATCTGAGGACGGCACCATGGTCGCCTATGTGAAGATGCTTCCGTTTTCATCGGGCAGCAAGCGAGGCCCAAAGACCCAGATTTGGGCCATGGGCTCCGATGGCAGCAATCAACGGATGGTCTATGACGGAGGATCGGAAATTGGAATGGCAGGCGGATTCCCGATCGGTGGGTATGATCCTGAAATATCTCCGGATGGCCGCCAAGTCGTGTTTAGTTTGACAAACCCGGCCTATAACAACTTCCGAAGTTCGCTCAACATGGCTCACGATCTGTATATCATCAATATCGACGGCACGGGGCTGCGCCGTATCACATCGCCGGGACCCATTTGTGTCATTCCCGATTGGCACGATGGCAAAATCCTGTATACCGAATACAACGAGAAAGACAATTTCGTGGGGCTCGTCAGCATGAATGTCGATGGTTCAGACCGGAAGCGGCTTGAGCCTGGCCTTCAAAAGGTGTGGGATGGCGGTATGAACGGAAAATTCATTGCCTCGCCATAGTCGGCATACCGAGGAGACACATCATGGCTACTGTATGCGTGGGCATTCCGACAAGAAACCGTCCGGAATATGTCAAGGAGGCGCTCCAAAGCGTTCTGAATCAGACCTATCAGAATATACGAGTCATTGTCAGCGATAACGCCTCGGAAAAGGAATCGGCGCTCGCCGTAGAACGCTATATCGATCAATTGGGCAACCCCTTAGTCTCGTATCGCTATCAACCCGTCGACATTCGAGAGTACGGTCAGGGACGCTATTTATTTCAGGAATGTCGAGAAGATTACTTCACGATCTTGCACGACGACGACACCTGGGAGCCGACGTTTCTTGAGACGACCGTCGGTCTCTTGGAACGTGATCCGTCGCTCGACCTTGTGACAACTGATCAATATGTCATGGATACCGAGGGTCAAAGACAACCGCAATTGACAGAGGAGTACGGCGAATATCAGGGCCGCAGACAATATCAAGAAGGCGTTCTCCCATCCATTCTGGAACCACTTTTCACCTATGGTTTCTTTCCGATCACCGGCACGATTTTCAGAGCGGACGCCTTGAAGCGTTCGGGCCTGGTCGATCAGGACTGCGGAGGGAACTACCCATTCGAGTTCAACCTCTTTCTCCGCTTGGGCGAACGCAACATGAAGGCTTATTTTGCGGCAACAAGGCTCGTGAACTATCGGTTTCATCGCACCTCGTTGCGGGCCACGGAAGCGAAGGGTCTCAATCGGGAAATATTAGAGACCTACATCAAGCTCGTGGAACGAAGAAAATTTGCAGGGGCCATGGAACGAAAACGTCGGCAGAGCCTCGCCGCGCCTTATCGAAATTATGCCATCCTTCGCTTCTTGGACAACGATCGGCTCGGAGGTTATCGGTATCTCGGCAAGGCACTTCACGTGAGCCCGGTGAATTGGAAAGTGTGGGTCTATACGGTTATCGCATGCCTCTTTCCCTTCATGATCAAGCCGATTTTTACGAGAAAGCTCGCCTTATCTGTCAAACGATGAGGACCGGGGAAACGAATGATTGTGTCGTCTATTACTGCTTCCATCCCCCGTGCGGTGATTCCCATTGTTGCGGGAGCCTGTGTCGCGGCCCTATCCGCCGCACTCGCGGATCGACTGCCCATGATGTGGGTTCTCCTCATCATTGTGGGCTGCGCAGCTTTTATCCCGGCTATTGTGGCAAAGGATCCTCTTGCGTACTGGCTCACATTGTTTCTTTTGGCCCTGCCGCTGAATATTTGGAAGCGACTTGGAGATGTAGACCGGATTGTCAGCGTCCTTCGGGATACCGGCGCATTACCGGGAGCACTTCCCACACCGGTCTTACAACTGACCGACATCCCGTTGCTGATGATGTTGATCACCTGGGCGCTCCGAATGGCTATTCGGAAAGAGGGCATCCATCTGTCGCGAGCCGGCTTGGTCCCCCTTGCCTTATTGAGTCTTATGACCGTCACCTCCGTTATCGCCCCTTATCCGAGCGTCAGTTTTTTTGAATTATATCGCCAATGCAAGTTTTTCATTATTTTTCTCTTCGTCAGCAACAATCTCGATGTAAAGAAATACGGCCGACAAATCATTGTGATCCTTCTGCTCGGCCTTATCCTCGAAAGCAGCATTACCCTTGTTCGATACAAATTCGAATGGGTGGGAAGCCTCATGGGAGGAACATTCGGGCGGGTTGGTGAATCGGAGTCCGCCAGCGCATATGGAATGGAAGAAGCGGCCATGGATCCCGAAGAAGCTGCCGAAGACGTGGCATTAAATGACCCGAAGGCCAAACGGCGCGGGTTTGGCACGTTCCTGCATCCGAATGCCACCGCGATGTATTTTGAATTGGTCTTGCCGTTCGCACTGGTCTTAACCTTGATCAGCCCGGGCATTAAGAAAAAAACTTTCTATTTTGTCGCGTTCCTGATCGGGGTCGCCGGGCTTTTCGTGACATTCTCCAGAGGCGGGATGGTGGGGTTTTTGATTTCAACGATGGTGTGTATTTATATTGCCCATCGTCGAGGCTTTGTTCCGATGGCGGTCCTTACCGGTCTGATCAGCACCGCGCTCATTGTCGGCGCGGTCGTCGTTCCCGCCTATTTGACAACCAGACCGGAATATTTCACTGCGCGGTTCGATCATCTGCTTGCAGGCATACGGGTCGTGCTTTCGCATCCCATTATTGGAGTCGGATTGAATAATAGCTCTCTTGTCCGATCCCTTGTGGCGCCCGGAGGCGAAACCGAAGTTGAACGGGCATTGCCGATCCATAGTCATTATATGATCGGTTTAGCAGAAGTGGGTGTGCTGGGGTTTGCGCTGTACGTCGGATTCTTCATTTGGATCGGGGTCTACGCCCTGCGGCTTTCGACCTCTCCTGTGTTTCATACGGCGGTCTTCGGCATCGCGGTAGTCGGCGCGTACTGCGCGATTGCCACTCACTTGCTCATAGATTTTCTCAACAACGATGCTTTTCACACGTTACTCTGGTTCTATGCAGGACTCATCGTCGCCCAAACTAGGACGGAACAGCGAGAAAGAGCGGCTGCGCCCGTTCCACAACAACGCTCGTAAATAAATCGGTTCGCCGCGAAAGAGCAGATTGACTATGGGACTCAGCAGATTGTCTACGTGGCGTCGGTCATTGCTGACAAGAATTCTTTTTCCAATTCTAGGGGGCGCCGTCATCGCGGGGATTGCCGCCTTGATGATGTGGCTTGTAGACAAATACATAAAATTGTAGCCTCGAAGGTCGTAGCCATGCCGAGTCAACATGATCCTGCCGTGACACTTGCCGTCGCCATTGTTTCGTATCGAGACAAAGACAATCTTGCGGCCTGCCTCGATTCCGTGATCAAGACAGCCGGGGTGCCTTCAATCAAGATTATCGTCTTCGATAACAATTCAAAGGATGGCACTGTCGAGATGGTTAGGAGTACCTTTCCGCAGGTGACGCTCATTGAAAGCCCGGCAAACGTAGGGTTGACCAAAGGGTTGAACGCCTGCATTCGGTCCGCTCGGGCCGACTATATCCTCGCGCTTGATTCCGACACCATTGTGACGAATGGAGCGATTGCTTCGCTGACCGCCTTCATGCAGGCGCACCCCGACATGGGAGCGGTGGGAGGACGGTTGTACTACCTGAATGGCACCCTGCAGGAAACGGCCCGAACCTTTCCGACCATCTCGAATGCGATATTTGGAAGACACACATTCTTGGGGCGCCTTTTCCCTAACCACCCGTCACGCATCCGATACCTCATGGCGAAGTTTCAGAACAGCGAGGAATGGTTTGAAGCCGACTATGTCTCCGCCGCCTGTCTTTTGACGACCAAAGCTGCATGGCAGGCGATCGGCGGCTTCGACGAGAACTTTTTTGTCTACTGGTGCGATGCGGACTTTTGCTTTCGGATTCGCCGAGCCGGGTACAAGATTGCCTGCGTTCCTGAGGCCCGGGTCTTTCATTGTGAGCAATTTCATCCGGGCCGTAAGAAAAGCCATCGGATGATTGTCGATTTTCACAGGGGGGCCTACCGGTTTTATACCAAGAGCTATTTCGCCTGGCGTTCACATCCCATGCGGCTGATCGCCTGGTTAGGGTTAACCGCGCGAATGCGATGGCTGTTGATGCTGAACGCATGTAAAAGCGGCCACAGTTTGCGTGCCGAACAGAACAGCGTGAATGTCATGTAGCGTTTAGAGACGGTCGTCCTTACTTACCACTATTGAGTATACGCAACCACGATGAACAACCAAGCCATTACCGGGGTCATTCTTGCAGCGGGCAAATCGACCCGCATGCAGCCTTTCTCTGCCAGATTTCCCAAACCGATTTTGCCCATCTGCAACCGCCCCGTGATCGAGTATCAGATCGAAGAGATGAAACGGTTAGGTATTGAAGACATCATCATCGTGGTCGGTCACTTAGGCTTTGAGGTCTCTCTGGCGCTCGGAAACGGCAGCCGATTAGGCGTCAATATCCGCTATGTCGACCAGCGCGATACTATGGGCATCGCGCATGCCGTTGGACAGTTAGAACCGTATATCGACCATCGCTTCCTGCTCTTCCTGGGCGACATTTTCTTTAAGACCAAAGATCTGCAGGAAATGTTAACGCTTATGGACGAGGGGGCCCATGCCGTGCTCGCCGTTCGTCGGGAGGAAAGCCTGGAGGCCATCGGAAGAAATTTCGCCGTGGTGATCGACGACGATCACCGTGTCAGACGGGTCATTGAGAAGCCTCGACACCCGCCCAATAAAATTAAAGGATGTGGGCTCTACCTCTTCGATCCCCATATTTTCGATGCGATCCGCCGTACGCCACAAACAGCGGGACGCAATGAATATGAACTCACCTCCTCGATTCAACTCTTGATCGAGGATGACTTTGCCGTCAGAATTGCGGAGGTCGTCACGTACGATATCAATTTGACCTTCCCGCAAGATTTGCTCACGTGCAACCTGACACAGCTTAAATTTCTTGGGCAAGAATCTCTGGTGGGTCAGTCCTGTCGGCTGCATCCGGACGTGAAAGTGATCAATTCCGTCATCGGAGATGGCGTGACCGTGGCCCAGCCTATCGAAATTCGGGATTCCCTGATTCTGTCGGATTCAGTGGTGACGTACCGAGGCGACCTCAACAGAATCATTTTCACGCCCGATAGTATTATCGATTGCCGATTGATGGAACGCTAAGATGAACGGCCAAAAAATCCTGGTGACCGGCGGGGCCGGGTTCATCGGCTCACATCTTACGGCCGCTCTCGTCAAGGCAGGCGCGCATGTGGTCGTCTATGACAATCTTTCGACCGGCAGACAGGAGAACGTCCCACGAGGCGCACATCTCATAAAAGCCGACATGCTCGATCTTACGCGATTGCGACTGGCCGTGGCTGAGGCGGACATTGTCGTTCATCTGGCCGCCCGGGTCAGCATTCGCGCCTCGATGGATGGCTTCTATGAAGACGCTGAGACGAATCTGATGGGCACGCTCAATCTGCTCCGAGCGTTGAGAGGAAGTCACGTCTCAAAGCTCGTCTTCGCGTCCTCTATGGCGGTCTACGCCGACATGAATGGACAGCCGTCCATTAAAGAAAGCGATACGACCGAGCCCATCTCGGCGTACGGCATCTCAAAGCTGGCCGCCGAAAAATATCTGCTGTTGCTCGGCCGAACTCTTGGGATCAAGGTGGCCGTACTCAGGTACTTCAACACGTATGGACCCGGCCAGCGATATACTCCTTACGTTGGTGTCGTGACGATCTTTATCAACCGACTCCTGAACCATGAGCCGATTGTGATCTATGGATCGGGGGAACAACGACGAGATTTTGTCTCTGTGTACGATGTGGTCCGATGCACGATCGCCGCGATGAACTGGCCAGGTGACGCAGGCATTTTCAACGTAGGAAGCGGGAAGGCGACCTCCGTCAACGACCTGGCGGGCATGATCATTCACAAGTTAGCGCCAGGCGCCACAGCGGTCCACGAAGCGGAACAGCATGGCGAAATAAAAAACTCGATTGCCGACATAGGCCACGCCAGGACAACCCTCGGATACCGGCCAGCGGACCAGCTTGCTGATTTTCTTGATCCGATTATTGCCGCACACAAGGCCAATCTAACACTATGACCCGCGATGAACAGCGCCCCGGGGTGACAGCATGATGGATCTCGTCATCTCGATCGGCACGATCGACAGATATGACATGCTCGCCAATTGCCTTCGCTCGATCTATGGCGATGAGACGCTCGATCTGCAGGTGAAGGTCGTCATCGTCATTAACGGCGCGCCGGACGAGACCATGGCGCAGCGCATTAAGGCTAACTTTCCCGCCTGCGACGTTCTTCAGCATCCGAGTCCATTGGGATTTTGCCGAATGCATAATTTGGTCATGTCCCAAGCCCAAAGCCGGTACGTCCTGCTTCTTGACGATGATACGGTCTTGTCGAAGGGAAGCTTGAAACGCATGATCTCGTATATGGACGACAACCCAGGAGTCGGGATAGCGAGTTGCCGAACCGTGCACCCTGATGGGGAGTTTCAGAAAACCTATGGGCTGATGCCGACCGTCAAGACGGAATTCTTGAATGCCATCAAAGTGTCGAGCTTCTGGCCGGATACCTTATACGATGACAGCCCTACGCCGAAAGACGTCGATTGGCTGAACGGACATTTCATGCTGGTCCGATCGGATGTCATCGCGAAAGTGGGTGGGCTCGACGACTATTATTACACCTACGTATGCGAGCCTGACTGGTGTTATAGAATACGCAAGGCGGGCTGGCGTGTCGTCTACGTGCCGGACATCACGATTATCCACGCGTGCGGCTCACACAGCATCTACACGCGATCTCGTAAATATATTGATATTGTCCGGGCACACGTCAATCGCTATTACTT
>JAICXS010000515.1 GCA_025934615.1 Nitrospiraceae bacterium | reverse complement strand
TAACACCCTGCTGGATAACGACCGCGTCACCGCGGATCTCAAACAACATCTTGAACGGGAAGTCGGCCATGAGCGGCAACAACGCTATTGGGCCATCTTGGAACAGTTGCGCGAGGAGTTGAGCTATGTCGATTATCTCGGCGCCCTTCAGCGCTACCGTCTCGAATATCCCCGCGATCCTCACCTCTTAACGGTGTCGTCATTTTTGGTCAATTATCCCTTTGCCGACCGGTTGTTTCCTCATGCCCTCGATGTGCTGAAGCACGTCAAGCAATGGGGACAGCCGGTGATTCTTTCGGACGGGGATGTCGTTTTTCAACCACGGAAGATCGAACGCTCCGGACTGTTCCAAGCCGTGGATGGGCAGGTGCTGATCTATATCCATAAAGAATGCGAACTCGACGACGTGGAACGACGGTATCCGGCGACTCACTACGTGCTGATCGACGACAAGCTGCGCATTCTGACGGAAGTCAAGAAACTCTGGGGGGCCCGTGTCACGACCGTCTTTGCACGCCAGGGCCACTATGCGATGGATGCAGACGCACGCGCGACCTTTCCATCTGCCGATGTCAGCATCGACGAGATTGGAGCCTTGATGCGCTACGATGGGGCCGCCTTGGCGAATCCGGGGCTGGAGAGCCCTGTTTAGCGCTTTACGTTTGCGCCCATGTGAAGTACGCTAAAGCGGCTTCTCTCAGGAAGGCAAGCCTAGACGTCATACGCTGACATGTGAGTCATGAGTGAGCATCGCCACGCATGAGCGATTCGTCCACATCGGCCAACGCGGATGTTTTGATTGAGCGCTATCGGACGCTTTTCGCTGTCTCGGAATCCATCGCGCGCCACCTCGATTTAGCGACTCTTCTACATGAACTCGCTCACCGCCTCCCTCGGGTGGTGCCGGTGAATTTTATCGGCGTGTCTCTGCACGACGCGCAGCGTCACATCATGCGGCTTCACGCTCTGCAAGCCAATATTCCGGCTGATCTCGTCGGCGGCCATGAAGAGGCCATTGATGAAACGCCGGCTGGATTAGTCTGGCAAACACAACAACCCCTGCTCATTCCCGATCTCGCTCAAGAATCCCGTTGGCCGAAAGTTATCGGGCTCATGCAAGAGGACGGCACGCAGGCATTGTGCGTGGTGCCGTTGACAACCGCCGTCCGGCGGCTGGGCGCGATCGGCTTCGGTAGTGTCCAAACGGACGCCTATCGTTCCCTCGACGTCGAGTTTCTGCAGCAAGTCGGCAAGCAGATCGCCGTGGCCGTGGACAATGTCTTGCACTACCAAGATTTGACCCATGACCGCGACCGCTTGAAACTGCTCTTGGGTGTCAACAATTCCGTCGTGTCGATCTTAGACCTGCGGGAATTGTTTACCGTCATTGTGACGACCTTGCGGGGGGCGATGCCGCACGAGCGGACGAGTCTGGTCTTGTATGACCCTGAACACAATCAATTCCGACTGTACGCCTCGCATTTCCCTGATGGAAACGGCTTAATTCAAGACGGCCTCGTGACCCCTGTGGACGGCACGCCCGCAGGAGTCGCCTTTACGTCTCGGAAGCCGGCCATCTTCACCGCACAAGACCTCAAGCGATTTACGTCGGACATTGCGCAGCTCTTGCTGGCCGAAGGTGTCCAATCCCTATGCTGCGTGCCGCTGCTCTCACGCAATCGTGTGCTGGGAACGTTGAACATCGCCACCGTGCACCATAAGGAGTTTACGTCCGACGACATCGATTTGCTGTCCCAAGTCGCGAGTCAGTTTGCGATCGCCGTGGAGAACGCGCTGGCCTATCAACAGATCACCGCATTGAAAAATAAACTGGCCGAAGAGAAGCTGTATCTCGAAGAAGAGATTCGCACCGAGCACCGTTTCGACGAGATCGTAGGAGACAGCCCGGCGCTCAGGACGGTGCTGAAACAGGTCGAAACCGTGGCGCCGACGGATTCCACCGTGTTGATCCTCGGTGAGACGGGTACCGGCAAGGAACTTATTGCCCGCGCTATCCACCGGCTCAGCGGGCGCCGCCAACGGACGTTCGTGAAGGTCAATTGCGCCGCTAT
>JAICXS010000444.1 GCA_025934615.1 Nitrospiraceae bacterium | reverse complement strand
GCCCTGGTCCAACCGCGCGATGACGGGATCCTGAGGCGGTGCGGCCGTCTTCCGGGTTGCGGGTTGCATGCACCCCAGTACAGTCAGTAATCCCATCATCACCAGTACTCCTCTAGATAGGCTCACAGTCCACCTCCTCTACGACCCGCTAAATCGAATTGCCAGTCCCTTGAGTGTTCTCACCTGCACGGTGTACGGCATGCTCGTATAGCCCCATCCCGGTCCCCAAGGTCCGTACATGCTGCCGTAGCCCAGCGTGGCGAACGGCCCTGCCCCATATCCATATCCGAAATAGCCGTGCGGCCCAGGACCATAATAATAAGGGGCGTAATAGCCCCACGGACTATAGCCGGCCCCTTGCGCGATACGCTGTTCAGTGTGCGAGGTTGGTCGCGAGAAGATGACGGCACTGGCTCCCAGCTTGGCGGCTTTCTTAAGAATATCCTGTTGAAGATCATCAAGACTTGACGTGGAAGACGACGCGACCAGTTCCGCCAGACGCAGATGGTCCATAGCCGGCTCCTTATCCAGTATTTCCACCTCAGTAACTTTCCGGGGCGGAAATTGCTCGCTAGTCAGTCGGACGACTTGGACGGGCGAACAACCATACAGCAGAGAGGCGGCTACGATGCCGGTGAACAAGCGGAATGCCATGTAAAATAAATTCGCCATTGATGATTTTACTTCACTAGTCCCGCTCATTTCTTCAAATTGGTTTACTAATCCATACCTCTGCGATTAAAAAAAGCCGGCCGGCGCAGAAACTTTTCAATGCCTATTCCGCCGACGAGGCCGTGATTCCCAACCTTTCATGAAGAAGGTGTGCAATAGCTCAAATGTCTTGGACTAGCCGCAGCCGTAGACTCACTAGTGGGAGGCGAACACAGTTCTCGGCGAGATAACTATCTCCAGACATTCCATAACTCCTCCGCGCTCTTGGTCAGAAGAAGCAAATCCAAAGCCAAGGAGCATTCGGCATCCATTGGAAAGCTTTCAATGAGTTCGAGAAGTCTGAGGCGTAAACATGGCGAGGTTAGCCGTTTGTTTGGAACGACTTGTCCGAAACAAGAATCGTCACAACAAAGTTGGTTTAACTGGTCCCGAAGTTTAGGAACATCGGGAAGTAGTCAAGATTGGATTGTTTGGGTTGGAGCGGGCGGACCGCATGAGAACGAATTGTGCAGGCCCGGAGGATATGGTAAGGCAGGGTCTTCCGGTTGAAAAGCCGCAAACCGCACGCCTATAATCGCCGCTGCTGGAATAAGTAAAAAAGGTAAAGCTCAACATGCAAAGTGAATGACTCATTTTGCATTGAGAGTTTTGCATTCGACCGGAGGTCGGTGTGCTTGCAAAGGTGTTCAGTGCGGCGCTGGTAGGATTAGAGGCCCATCTGGTGGAGGTGGAGGTCGATATCAGCGGAGGCTTGCCGCAATTTTCCGTCGTCGGACTGCCCGACGCGACGGTGCGAGAAAGCCGCGATCGGGTGCGCTCGGCGCTCAAGAATAGCGGCTTCTCGTTTCCTATCAAGAAGATCACCATTAATCTCGCTCCGGCTGACGTGAAAAAGGAAGGGTCCGGCTTGGATTTGGCGATGGCCATCGGCATTCTCGTGGCCGAGGAAGTTATTCCAGCCGAAGCGATGGTCGATCGTGTGCTGATCGGCGAACTGTCGCTCGATGGCCGCATCAAGCCGGTGCCTGGTTCGCTGTCGATCGCGCTGGCCTGCCGCAAGCGCTATGGGATCGTCATGGCGCCTGAAAATGCTGTCGAAGCGTCCGTAGTCGAAGGTGTGGATGCGTATCCGGCCCACACGCTCCCTGAGGTAGTCGAGTTTTTGACGGGGAAGCGGCCCATCGCCACGGCGCAGCCCCAACTGAGTCAGTTCCAGACTTTCGCCGAGCAGGAGGACGACGACTTCGCCGATGTCAAAGGTCAGGGACACGCGAAGCGGGCTCTCGAAGTGGCGGCGGCCGGCGGACATAATATTTTGATGATCGGTCCGCCCGGTTCAGGCAAAACCATGCTGGCTCGACGACTACCCGGTATTCTGCCGCCGATGGAGCGCGAGGAGGCCATCGAAACGACCCGCGTGCATAGCGTCGCGGGGCTGTTAACCATCAGCCGGCCCCTGATTACTACGAGACCGTTTCGCGCCCCGCACCATAGTATTTCAGACGCGGGATTGATCGGAGGCGGGGCAGTCCCCAAACCAGGCGAAGTCTCGCTGGCCCATCATGGCGTTCTCTTTCTCGACGAGATTCTTGAGTTCAAGCGGCACGTCTTAGATGGCCTGCGTCAGCCGTTGGAGGATGGCAGCGTGACCGTTACGCGGGTAAATGCCTCCTTGCGCTATCCGGCTGCCGTCATGCTCGTCGCAGCGATGAATCCATGCCCGTGCGGACATTACGGCGATCGAGGGAAAGAATGTCTTTGTACGCCGCATCAGATCCGCCGGTATCGGGCACGGCTCTCGGGACCGCTGTTGGATCGGTTGGACATCCATATCGATGTGCCGCCCGTGCCGGTTCGCGAGCTGGGCGGGGAGGGAGTGCAAGAAGGGTCATCGGCTATTCGCGCGCGCGTCACGGCTGCGAGGGCCCGGCAAGCCGCGCGCTACCGGCAGGACGGCATCTTTAACAACGCCCAACTGAAACCGCGGCATGTGAAGAAGTATTGTGACTTGGATCAGGACGGGCAGCAGCTCATCGAGCGCGCGATGGCCAAACTAGGATTATCGGCACGCGCGTATGGACGGATTCTGCGCGTGGCGCGTACGATTG
>JAICXS010000240.1 GCA_025934615.1 Nitrospiraceae bacterium | reverse complement strand
GCATCTTGCTTAAGTCCACTCGATTCGGCTCCTCATCATCCACGACGACCAATGGCTCGCCTTTCTTTTGTGCCACTTCGACCGGCACGATTTCCCGCTTGAACGTGCCGGTGGCAATCGCTTCCCGAGCCCGGCGATAGCTTTCCAAGGCAAAGTCATCCACTTCCGTCCGCGTCAGTCGATACTTCGCCGCACAGAGCTCGCCGCCATCGCCCATATGGAAATTGTTATAGACGTCCCATAAGCCGTCCTTGATCAAACTATCAGTCAGCTCGCCGTGCCCTAATCTGTAGCCTTGCCGCGCCTTCTCGAGGAGGTAGGGCGCGCGCGTCATATTCTCCATGCCGCCCGCCACGATAATCCGAGCCTCGCCCAACGCGATGGCATGAGACGCCATAATTGCCGTTTGAAGACTAGACCCGCAAACCTTGTTCACGGTGGTGGCGCCGACCGAATGGGGAATCCCCGCGCCGATCGAGGCTTGTCGTGCGGGCGCCTGTCCGAGTCCCGCGCTAATGACACATCCCATATACACCTCGTCTACACGGTCTGGAGGAAGCTCGATGCGCTTTAAAGCTTCGGCAATGGCGAGACTGCCCAGCTTGGTCGCGGGAACTCCACTGAAGATCCCGTTGAAGCTTCCCATTGGCGTCCTGACGGCGCTGACGATGACGGCTTGCTGTTGCTTCATCACAGAACGTGCTCCCACGTGCTTGTCTCCAGGTAGTTCTTCACCGTGCTCATGAAGCCATCCGCCGTCGCCCCATCGATCACGCGGTGGTCGAACGACAGGCTTAAATAGGTCATTGGACGAATCGCAATCGCGTCGTGAACCACGACCGCACGCTTGTGAATTGCGCCGACCCCCAATATCGCGATCTGCGGCTGGTGGATAATCGGCGTGCTGAAGAGGCTTCCGAATCCGCCGTGATTCGTGATCGTAAAGGTGCCGCCTTGGACCTCCTCGGGCTGTAACCGCTTGCTCCGCGCTCGTTCGGCGAGGTCGGCGACTTCTTGGCCGAGTTGCGTGAGTCGTTTTTGGTCGGCGTGCCTAATGACGGGCACGAGGAGCCCTTCTTCCAACGCAATGGCAATCCCCACATTGATCTCACGCTTCAACACGATACCGGTCTCATCCCAGGACGAATTGAGAAGAGGGATTTCCCGAAGGCCGCGGGCGACGGCATGGATGACAAACGGAAGGTACGTGAATGCCCGGCCTTCTCGGAATTTCGCCACTCCTGAGCAGTCGGCTTCGAAGACCGTCACGACATGTGCCGACGTCTGCCGGCTCTTGATCATCCGTTCCGCGATCGTTCTCCGCATCGAGGTCAACGGCAGGATCTCGTCGCCTTGCGGAACGGCACTCGAAGGCGTCGGCTCGTCCATTGGCGCCGACGCCATGTTACCCGCCTTGTGCTGTGCAACGTAGTCCAGGACATCTTTCTTGGTGATCCGTTCCCCTGTGCCCGTGCCCTTGATCTGCGAGAGGTCTATGCCATGTTTCGTGGCGAGTTGTTTGACGGCCGGCGAGTAATGATTCTCATCGGCCGGTGCGTGATCCATTTGGCGGACAAGGACTCCTCCCACGCGGCTGACGACTTCTGTGTCCGGCGGTTCTGTATCCAGCCGTGCCAGTAAGGTTCCGACCGGAACCGTTTGGCCAGCCGGGACCAACACTTCCGTCAAAAAACCCGTGGAGGGGGAGGGGATCTCGAGCGCGACTTTGTCGGTCTCCACTTCCAGCAGCGATTGGTCCTTCTCGATTCGGCCGCCGGGAACGATCAGCCACGACGTGATGGTTCCCTCTGCGATGCTCTCGCCTAGTTGCGGCATGATGATATCAACGTGCATGAGAACCGCCGTTCTTCAATATGCGGCTAACTTGCGAGCCGCCTCTTCGACATCGCTGATTTTCGGCAGAAAGAACTCCTCGAGCGGCGTACTGAACGGCACCGGTGTATCGGGCGCCGCGACACGAAGCACCGGCCCGTCGAGACAATCGAAACATTCTTCGACCAGCAGGGCGGCAATTTCGGCGCCGATCCCGCCGGTCTTGGTATCTTCGTGCAGGATGATCGCTTTGCTCGTCTTCCGGATCGATTCGTAGATCGTCTCCGTGTCGAGCGGAATCAAGGTGCGGAGATCGATGACTTCCAGATCGATACCGTCCTGCTGCAGTCTGGCGGCGGCGTCCAGTGCGATATGGACCATCGCTCCATAGGTGACGACCGATATAGTAGAGCCGGGTCGCTTCACCTCCGCTTTGCCGATCGGCACGATGTAGTCTTCTGACGGCAGCGCCGCTTTGATGCGGCGGTAGAGAAATTTGTGCTCGAAATAAATGACTGGGTTCGGATCGCGAATGGCCGCTTTGAGCAGACCCTTGGCATCGTACGGCGTCGAAGGTGCGACGAGCTTGAGTCCAGGGGAATGAAAGAACCAGCCTTCCGGGCATTCGGAATGGAAAGGGCCGCCATGGACACCTCCCCCGAACGGCGCGCGAATCACCATCGGCACCGGCGCGTTCCAGCGATAATGGTTCTTGGCGGCGACCTCGGTGATCTGATCGAATGCGCAGGAAATAAAATCAGCGAACTGCATTTCGACGACCGGCCGCAGTCCCATCATGGCCGCGCCGATGGCCGCGCCAACGATACCGGACTCCGCAAGCGGCGTGTCGATGACACGATGATCGCCGTACTTTTCCAGAAACCCCTCAGTGATTTTGAAGGCGCCGCCATAGGCGCCGATGTCTTCGCCTATGAGGAACACGCGCTCATCGCGGGTCATTTCTTCGTCAAGCGCCTGCGAAATCGCTTCAAGGTACGTCACCTCCTGCGAGAGGGTCGGATGCACGGCGGCTGTCATCATGCTACCTCCTCTTCGGTTGCGAACACGCCTTCGAGCGTTTCAGGTCCCTCCGGCAGCGGGCTCTGTTCCGCCCACTCCACTCCGGCTTCGATCTCCTTTTTTGCACGTGCGTCGATGTCCTGAAAGTCCGCCTCATCGGCATAACCGAGCGCCTTTAACATGGCTTCCGCTTTCAGAATCGGATCTTTGATTTTCCATTCCTCCAGGAGCGCTTGCGGGACGTACTTCGCGGGATCGTGCTCGGAATGGCCATGCATGCGCATCGTCTTGCATTCCAGGAATGTCGGTCCGCCGCCGGCCCGCGCCTTCTGAATAGCGCGCCGCGCCGCCACGTAGATGGCGGCCACATCATTTCCATCGAGGATTTCCGCCGGCATGCCGTAGGCTTTGGCGCGATCCGCCACGTCTTGGACCGCCATCTGATATCGAAGAGGCGTGGAGTAGGCGTATTGATTGTTGTTGCAGAAGAAGACGACCGGCAACTTGCGCACGGCGGCGAGATTCATGGCTTCATGGAAATCACCGCGGCTCGTCCCGCCATCGCCCGTATTCGTTACGACCACGCGTGGTTCCCCGCGGATCTGGAAGGCCAGAGCCGCGCCGGTCGCCACCGGCAAGTTGTCCGCCAGATGGCTTACAAACCCAATCACGCCGCGCTTCAGATCGCCGATATGGACATTGCCGTCCTTGCCTTTCGTCGGTCCGGTCCGTTTTCCGAGGTATTGCGCGATGACTTCTCCGGGAGTGATGCCGCGGATCAGAAAGGCGCCCATATCCCGATGGTAAGGAGCAATGACGTCCCGGCTTTCCAAGGGAAGCGCATAGCCGACAGAGACAGCTTCCATGCCGTGGCTGGTATAGCATCCGCCGACGATTCGGCCTTGGCGATAAAGGGCGGTGATTCGAGTCTCGAGCCCACGGGTGAGTCGAAGATAATAGTACAGATGAAGGTAATCAGTTCGCGTGACTTCTCCGGCGATTCTGGAAAGATCCATTGTCTCACCCTCCTTCCTGACCACGTGGAGATTACAATTCCGGCATATCCCTCCAGAGCAAGAGCGGCTGGTGAGTTTTACAGAGCGGGCAGTGGGATGGTTCCCACTGCGGCATCTGTAGATCGGCCGTGTAATAAAATGGAGAGGCGCTCGTCAGTTCGTCCATCAAGGGGAATTGTCCCGAGTCCCGCCGACCGAAGACCATCATGCCTGCCAATAGGCCACCATGGCCGGTCACAACCTTGCCGAGCTTGCTCACACACTGACCGCGAGTCGTGACGTCGTTCAGGACGAGATAGCGCTCACCGGAGCGGATTTGGCCTGCCATGACATCGGTCCCGATTGTGCCGCTTTCGGGGTGGTACGGCGTCGAGACGATCCGGAGGCGGATCTTAGGGGCCAGCAGCTCGGCCACACGCTCTGCCAGCAAGCGGGCGTCGGAATCGGTGGTAACGATTCCCATCACGGGCCGTTTTTCGTGGAGGCGCGCGATCCAATCCGCCATATCACGCCCAATGACGGTCACCAGTTGTGGAATGCGCGCGATCGATCCAAATCGTAGATAAGTGGCCGTGTGATGTCCCGAGACGACCTCCACATGTGTGTCGAAAAAGACGGATTGCGACGTCCGGAGGATCCGCAAGATGTCCCAATCGGTGAGCTTGGAAGCCGGAAAGTCCCGAATGATGCCGGCAAGCTTCGCATCGATG
>JAICXS010000507.1 GCA_025934615.1 Nitrospiraceae bacterium | reverse complement strand
TTTTTGCCTCGTCAATTTTAAAACGTGAGGGTTGCCTCAGTTCCGCTCCATAAGCTTGTTCATCTCGGCATGCGACGGCGCATCACGCAGAAAAGAATAAGTTCCGTCCATAGCAACTTCCGTGGCCAAACGCCGCAGCAAACCCATCGCCGCCCGCATCGGCCCCGACCCCAAGCTGATCCGCCGCACGCCCGCTCCCTTCAACTCCGCCACCGAGGGAGAACTCGGCACGGCAAGAATATTTACCGGGCAGTTCAGATCGGCAACAAACTGCCGGATGGTCGCAATATCCACAAGCCCGGGTACAAACAGGCAATCCGCGCGCGCATCACGATAGGCGCTCAGCCGCCGCAAAGCTTCGCCGTACCGGGTTGTCGCCTCGCCAATTTGCAGAAGGTATACATCCGTGCGCGCATTTATCACGAGCGGCACTCCGAGGCTTTTGCCCTGTTCGCGAATGGCGTGGATTCGTTCTACCTGTTCTTGCAGTTCGAAAAGCGGGCGAGCAGGGTCCCCAGTGGCATCCTCAAAATTCATGCCCACAGCGCCAGCCTCAATCACGCCCCGTGCCGTCCGCGCCGCATCCTCCGGCTTGCTTCCATATCCCGCCTCGACATCCGCGGTAACTGGCACGTTCACGGCCCTCGCGATATCCGCGATCACCGTCAGCATCCTCTCTGGTGGAATTTTCTGCCCATCAGGAAAGCCCTGCGCAAACGCTATGCCGGCGCTACTGGTCGCAATCGCCGGAAAGCCCGCGTCCTCCACAATGCGTGCACTGGCCACGTCCCACACATTGGCAAGCAACAGGACATCTCCTTCCGTGTGAAGCTTGCGGAAGACTTCTGCTTTTTCTTTTTGCTGAGGATTCGACATACGCCCGTTTTGGATGCCACTACCAGGTTCCATTCTTCATCTTTTCTATAACGTACCTACGCCGACCACGGCCCAACTTCCTCAACCAGGGCTGCCGAACGCGGCTGGCCCTACATCCTGTTTCCCAACGAATTGCTAGAATAAACACACGTCGCAAGATCCTCTGGGGCGATCGCTTTCATGCAATTTACCGAACAATTCGACGTAGTTGTCGTCGGCGCCGGTCATGCCGGGTGCGAGGCCGCCATGGCTTCCGCGCGCATGGGCCTGAAGACTGCGCTATACACTCTGAACGTCGATCTTATCGCGCAGATGTCCTGCAATCCCGCCATCGGAGGCATTGCGAAGGGTCATTTGGTCCGCGAAGTCGATGCTCTCGGCGGCATCATGGGCGAGATCACTGACGCCGTCGGCATTCAGTTTCGATTGCTGAATACTTCCCGCGGCCCCGCCGTCTGGTCTCCCCGCGCCCAATGCGACAAGCAGGCCTATCGCCTCAAAATGCGCGAGGTCCTCGAATCCCAGCCCAACCTGAAAATCAAGCAGGCCGAAGTCGCAGATCTGATCACAGGGCAGGTTTCGGGTGTCGAGTTTCAAGTTTCCGGACAAGCACAAGATGATGGCGAAGCAACCTCTCGAAACTCGAAACCTGAAACTCGAAACCGTGTACTTGGCGTCAAACTCCGCGACGGACGCACCGTCGGCACCCAAGCCGTCATCATCACCACCGGAACATTCCTCAACGGCCTGATCCACTGCGGCGAACAACAATATCCCGCCGGACGCTCCGGCGAACCCAACGCCGTCCTGCTGGGCGAAGCCCTGAAGAAACTGGGCCTCCGCGGATGCCGACTGAAAACCGGAACCCCACCGCGCCTCGATGGGCGCACAATCGACTGGTCGACCTTGAATTCGCAGCCGAGCGATCTTGAGGGGTGGACATTTTCCAGGCTGGACGATGCTGTTCGTCGGCCTCATCTTGCGTGCGCCATCACTCGGACGAATGCGCAGACTCACCAGATCATCGAGGCGAACCTTGATCGTTCGCCGCTGTTTGCCGGCGCTATCGAAGGGAGAGGGCCGCGCTATTGTCCTTCAATTGAGGACAAAGTGAAGCGGTTCGGCGGACGCGACGGTCATCAGATCTTCCTCGAGCCGGAGGGGCTGGCGGATCACCTGGTCTACCCGAACGGGATCTCCACATCGCTACCCGAGGATGTGCAACTAGCGTTTGTCCGCTCAATCGCCGGGCTCGAACGCGCGGAAATCGTTCAGCCG
>JAICXS010000111.1 GCA_025934615.1 Nitrospiraceae bacterium | reverse complement strand
GCATGAGGCCGTACAAACCGTTCAAGTCAGTCGCCCGCAGCCGATCGGGCTCGACGAACACAGTGCCCGACAGGTGCTGCACGGAGGTGCGGTCCTGGCCGACCAGCATGCGGCCTTGCGAAATCTTAAATTCGCCGGTCAACGACATCCGGGGCTCCGAAGTTGTCGATCCGATCACCGTGGCGGTGACCACTTCCACGATGCCTCCGATATCCCGCTCGATCAACATGGACTGCAATTGAGGCGACAACCACTGGACCGGAAATCGCGTCATCAGCTCGTCGAGGCTGACCGGGGAGGAGGAGAAGCTTGCGGAAAACGTCGGCTGCTCCGCCATCAATCCCGACACACTCGCATGCCCGTTGACTGCCAGATGGCCAATTGTCGCCCTCATTTTTGACACGACCATGTCATAGCCGAGAATGCCGGGAACAAGACTCACTTGCCCGCTGACATCCATCGTGCCATGGATGCGCTCGGGGACAGGGCGCGGTCCAAAAAACTCTGCGACCTGACGAATATCGATTTTCGAGGCTTCGGCGGCTCCTTCAAACGTCATGGCATGCGTGGGAACGCTGCCCTCATCGATAGCCAATTTTGGTGCGGTGTCACGCTCTTCTATCCGGCCGTCCAGGGAGACTTCTGATGCGCCATCGGGGGACACAATGGCGCCTGAGACTTGGACGTCTGCCTGCTGCCCTTTCTGGCCTACCACAATCTTGGCGTCCACGCCATGGATCTCGAGCGATCGCATGCCATCCGGCCGAAATTCATCGATGACGTTCACCTGACCATCCGTTACCGTCGACTCTTTGACGAGCATGAGCAGAGCGAGAGGGTTGCTGATCACATGGCTCTCGCCGGAAACGGCCTCGTGGGCGGCGCCCATAGGTTGAAAATTCCATTGGCCTTCAGCATTGCGCCGCAGCTGTATCCGCGGATGTTCCATCACCAACCGTTTGCCGACGATCTGCTGGCGAAGCAAGGAATAGGCTCGCAGTACCAGATCCAGGCGCTCGGCTTGAAAAAATACGTGCGAGGGATCCGCATCACGGATCACTACATCGGATAATTCGAGATGAATTCGAGGAAACACCTCCAGGCGTGCTTCCCTGACCTCAATTTTGCGACCTATTTGCTGTTCAACTTGATCGAGGAGAAGTTTTTTGAAAGCGTTGGGGTCGTAGAGGAGAGGAAACGCGAGGATGCCGACCGCAAGAAGGAGGATCGCCACGATACCGAGCATCAATGTCCTGAGGCGAACGGCTACTCCTCCTTTTTGTCAGGAACCCGCTTTCGGATGATGAGTAAGTGTACCGAATCGAGGAGGATAAAGACAATCAAACAAAGAGCTCGTGTAACGGAACCTGCTCGCTGGACTGACGCGAGGAAGAAATGGATTCGGTGTATCCATTTTCAGTACATCGTGCATCGACAAGGCATGATTCCTCACTCAACATCCTCAAACGCTTTATAAAATGCCTGTAGAGGAAAAGACGCCACTTCTCGTGAGTCATTCTGCCTAATTACATTGCCCAAGTTGATTCTCATAGCGTCCTGAGCAAAGATAGCCGCCAGACTTCAGCGGGCCTGCCTCATCCTCGGTTGCCTGCGCTGAATGTAAATCCTCTTCCAGAAGCTGGGCGCTCGGACTTACGCACATGGCTGACTTCTATCAAACGGGTTCCATTGCGACCCTACATCGGCTTGGGCAGGAAAATTTACACCTGCTCGAAGATGAATTATTGGAGTACCGCGCGCGTAATCCGATCGCCCTCGTCTTGCCCTGTCTCTATTCCGAACTGCAAGGACCTGCTTTAGGCAGTATCGTCAACCACTTGACACAAGTGTCCTACTTAAAAGAGATTGTCGTTGCCCTGAGCACCGCCTCTGCCTTGGAATTCCGTCGCGCCAAAGATTATTTCAAGGTCTTGCCCCAAGACGTCCGTCTAATTTGGATCGAAAGCCCGCGCATTCAAGAGATTCTAAAGCTTTTGGTTAATCAAGAGATCGATATCGGCTTGCCGGGCAAAGGACAATCCTGCTGGATCGCGTTCGGGTATGTCCTCGCGCGGCAACAGAGCAAGATTATCGCGCTGCATGATTGCGATATTCTCAGCTACCATCGCGCATATTTGGCGCGCCTGTGCTATCCCGTCGTCAATCCGAACCTTGGTTACGAGTTTTGCAAGGGCTATTATGCACGCGTCACCGACCATTTTGGCGGACGTGTCACGCGGCTGTTCATCACTCCCCTGATTCGGAGCCTCGAGCGCCTCGTCGGCCGGCATCCCATGTTGAATTTTTTGGACAGCTTTCGATATCCATTGGCCGGGGAATTCGCCATGGTGAGCGACCTGGCCTGGACGAACCGCATTCCGGGAGACTGGGGATTGGAAGTCGGTGTCCTGGCAGAGGTCTATCGCAATTGCGCGCCACGGCGGGTCTGCCAGGCGGATCTCACCGACAATTACGATCACAAGCATCAGGCCCTTTCCGCGGATGATCCTAACAGCGGCCTGCACAAAATGTGCGTCGACATCGCGAAATCCGTATTTCGCAATTTAGCCAGCGAAGGGGTTGTGCTGTCGGACGGTCTCTTGAAGACCCTGCGCGCTACCTATCTTCAAATTGCGCAAGAAGCGATCAAAAAATACGAGGACGATGCGGCCATTAACAGTCTCCAATTCGATCGGCACCAGGAACGGATGGCGGTGGAAGTCTTCCTTAAAGGCATCAGTCTTGCCACAGAAGTGTTTCTCAAAGATCCGTTAGGAATTCCGATGATTTCCAACTGGAGTCGTGTGGCGGCGGCGGTCCCCGACATTTTTGAGCGTCTGATAACCGCCGTGGAAGCCGATCACGAATGGAATCCGCAAGGATAACAGATGTCCGGGTTCATTTAATCTATCGCCAGCCTATCTCCCTCTTTGCGTAAGCCCCTCACGGACGCCCAAGCGTGTCATTTTCCTTATAGTCAAGCCTACGCGCAATATTCTAAGAATTGAGCACAGTGCTGATCGGGAATGGTATTGCAATTCCTCAGCAGAAAGAGAACACCATGCCACATACTTATTTCTCTATGTCACAAAAGCTGTCTCTCGTGATCGTATCCGCCTTCGCTATTGTTGTTATTGTATGGCTCGTTCAGCCCGGCATCGCATCTGCCGGCGCACCGCTCGAAGCGCTCCAAAATACCAGCCAAAAGGTGCATAGGCTTCTTAGCGATACGGAGCTCAAGAAGCCCGAACACGCGCTCGAGCGACGAAATCAGCTTGTGTCGATCATCGGCGAACGCTTCAGTTGCGAGGAAATGTCCAAACGGTCACTCGGTGAAGAATGGCCGAAGTTGACTGAGGGAGAACAGCAGGAATTTATTCGGCTCTTTCGCACCCTGCTGGCGAAATCCTATGCCGGGAAAATCGAAGGCTACGCTGGAGCGCCCCTCCGCTATCTGGCAGAACGGCTTGCCGATGGCTATGCAGTGGTTCGTGCCGAAATTGCGACCTCTAAAAACGAGTTCATGCTGGATTTCAGGATGGTGGAAAAAGCCGGCGACTGGCTCATTTATGACGTCGTCGTGGATGGAATTAGCCTGATGAACAGCTATCGAGGCCAGTTTGCGAGAGTCTTGACGTTTGCGTCTACTGAAGGCCTGCTTGAACGGATGAGGGAAAAAGCCGATCTGCCCGTACATGCCCGCGCCGACTGAAGTGGGTCCATTGTCCCCGTTCGTCATACACCATGAGCACACACCTGTAAGCCTCCTCTTTTATGGTGTCTATCGACGTTGATTGATCGACCTCCCAATTCACTTCTTGTCAGGTCGGCTTCCTGTCGAGATGGTCTTTGACTGGAGCCAGCTTCGGTCTTGCCATAGCCTGACACTGCAGAACAGCTATGTGTTCCACTTGAACCTTCCCCCCGTTTAAAAAGGCGCCAGACGGTATCCGGGCAACGGCCGGCTGAGTCAAGGCTTTGACACTATAGGGCATCGTATGTTAATTCAATCGGAAGAAATAAGGACGATGATGTAGATGGTAGAGGAGATGGATTGAACGTAATGGACGAGTCGCATGCCTTGTACGCAATCCGCCACTCTGACGGGTCGGTGAGTTTATACGTCGATGAGGCGTACGCAATTGAGCGGGGCATCGATCCCGCTCAGCTCCATTGCGTGGAGATCCCGCGACAACTCTACGCCTCGGGGACCGTTCAACAAATCAGAGAGTATGTGGCTTCCTACCTCGAAGCCCAAGCAACAGGGTCGGCGTAAACTCCATGGCTGGTGTTCTCACAAGATCGCATATCGACGCCGCCATCAACCGGTTGCCCATCCAAGGCAGGATCATGCTGCACCTGCTGATGCTGGGGTATTGCGATGTCCCTCAGGAAGAAATCGAATACATGGCGGCTGACCGGCCCGATCCACGCATGGCTGCCGGACAAAAGCGCATCGTCTCGGTCATTTCCCGTGAAGCCCTACAAGGCATTTCAGACCGTGTGGCGCAATACCAGTCACAAACCCGCCTCAAACGCGAACGGCTGTGGCTTCAAGGTGAATGTTTGAGGCGGCAGATTGCGCGCAGTGAAGCATTGATCGCCGCCGCTGAACGGCTGCTCACGACGCGTTTTGGCGTAACGTCCGACGAGGTGAAAGAGCTTCAGGCCCAGGCGCGTAGCGCCATTCTAAAACCGGTCGTCCGTGAACTGGACGGGCGTTGGGAACGAGATGAGATTTCAGAAGATGACTATCGAAAGCGACGCTTGTCGGCGGAGTATCAGACGCTGCTCCGAAAGGTCGGTCGCGATCGGAAGCGTTTTGAGGTCGCCACGCATGAGTTTTATCGTTCCAGTTCGCTTCCTCTTCAGGATCACGAAATTGGGCATATTTGGGGTATCCCCGCCGGTAGCCTCGCCGCCAGAAAAGTCAAATACCTCAAGCAATACATGGATGACCTTCAGGCGCAGATGCGTAACGGGTCCCAGGCGACCGAGCCGGACCATGGAACGCCTAGAGATCTGTGGAAAGAGTCGTTTGCCGTTCTCGCGCAAGGGCCCGTGGAGCGGTCTGTGGCGCCATACGACGGACTGGAGCATACTGAGCAGGCCTTGTTGGAAAAACTGCTGACACTCGCGTCGGGAACATTGCCCGAAGAATTGGAAGGCCGGTTCTGGCTTCCCGTGTCCCTCTCGCTCTTCACGCTGCAGCGTCTGGCGGCTATTCAAAGTGAGTGGGACTTGTCGCCGGAAGCCGTCGAACAACTCCTACTCGACCGTGTGTCGCCGGCGCCGAAAGAGGTGACTCTGTCAGAGGAAGAGAAAGGTCAATTGCAACTGGGTGAAATGGGTCAACATGTCCTTCGAAGCATGTTAGGAGAAGAGAAGCATTAATTCGTACCCCGTGAGGATGTCACTATGCTGATACCGGCCATGCCTCGCCACCTGTTCTGCCTGATGATCCTGAGTCTCTTCTCGTTGATACTTCTGCCAGCTCATCCGGCCGGCGCCGGCATGGTGGAAGTCGCCGATTTGGTCACCCATCCGGATCAATATGACAAACAAATGGTCATCGTGGTGGGCCGAGTGACGAGCATTCAAACGGCCGAAAATCGACAAGGCCAGACCGCCTACGGGTTTCTCTTAAAAGACACGAATGGCACGGTGAAAGTGATCGGGCTTGGCAAAACTGATGTCCACGAGGGTGAACAGGTCATCGTCGAGGGCGTATTCAGTCGATTGCGTCAAGCTGGGCGAGCCATTGTCTATAACGAAATCAAAGCCAATAGCATCCGTCCCATCGATCGCCTCCATCCCGACTTCGTCGGCTAACGCCTCAAGATTAGAGCGGTCGATCCTGATCCTTCGTCAACACTAATAATTCCACTCGCCGATTCTTGGCTCGGTTTTCAGGCGTTAAATTATCGGCAATGGCGTGAAATTCAGCGTATCCCACTGCAGACACTCGTTCAGGCTGAATGTGATAGAGTTCAGTCAGCATTCGAGCCACCATCGCGGCACGCGTTGCCGAGAGTTCCCAATTCGATGGAAATAACGGAGAGCGAATCGGCACGTTATCCGTGTGTCCTTGGACCCGAACTTCCTTGACGGACGTGTTCACCGCCAACACCTCTGCTAGTCCTTCTAACACTGGAAGGGCTTCCTGACGGATCTCAGCCCGGCCGCTTTCGAACAGCAGGCTATCTGCAATGGTCACCATGACACCGCGGTCGACCTCCGTGATAACCACATTGTCTTTCGCCTGAACATCCTTATTAAACTTGGTCAGGACCTCTTCAATCCTCCTGACGAACTGCATTTTAAGACTCAGTGTCGGTATGAGCGAGGACTTATAATCACCGAGATTGAAGTGCACGTCTGCTGCAGGGTGACTCACCACGGGGCGAAGCGCCGCTTGAATGGATTCACTGACCGTCCGAAATTTACCTTCGTTCACCGACGAGATGGAGTACATGACGACAAAGAAGGCAAAGAGAAGCGTGATGAAATCGGCATACGAGACCAACCATCGTTCATGGTTCTCATGCTCCTCGTGCTTGATCTTCTT
>JAICXS010000184.1 GCA_025934615.1 Nitrospiraceae bacterium | reverse complement strand
TAGGTACATATGGCTCTAAGATTATGATAAGGAAACGGCATGACGAACCCTTCTCATGGCAGCGGTGTTTCCCTTTCTCTTTTTCTTGTCGAGGATGATTCCACGCTCGGCCATATTTTACGGGCTCTTCTGACGAACAAAGGGTACGACGTGCATTGGGCGCGCGACGGCCGTGAAGCAGCCTATGCCATAAGCACCATCTTGCCTCCTCGTATTGTGTTACTCGATTTGATGTTGCCCTTTGTGGACGGCTTTGAGTTACTCACCCGCATGCGCGTACAACCTGGGTGGGCGGACATTCCTGCGTTGGTGTTATCCGGCCGTAGCATGGAGGCCGACATCATCCGCACCTTCACGATCGGCGCCGGTGATTTTCTCCGGAAACCGTTTAATCCAGCCGAACTGATGGCGCGGCTCAGCCGGCTCTTGGCTTCTCATCCGCGACGCATGGCGCTGGAATCGGGAGCGCCCGTGCATGGTCAGAATTATGGTGATCATGACCAATGTGCAGTTCAATAGGCCGGTGCTATAACTGTGCAATAGAGGCCTAGGTGGGACCTACTCCTCAAACAAGTTCACAGACTATTTTGATCGTCGAAGATGACGAGGACATGGTGACTCTTCTCCAGTTTTTGTTGGAGCGGGAGGGCTATCAAGCGATTGTCGCGACAGAGGGCCGGCAGGCGCGCACTCTTATCGAGACCCTGTCACCGCCCCGGTTGGTTCTCTTGGACGTCATGCTCCCATACCATAACGGCTTTGAATTGGTGACCTATATCCGATCGAAAGAGCCGTGGCACGGCGTCCCGATTGTCATGTTGACGGCCGACTCAGCCGAACGGGACATCGTTCGGGCTCTGGATGCAGGCGCGAGCGATTATGTAGTGAAGCCCTTCAATCCTAAAGAGCTTATGGCACGGCTCCGGCGGTTTTTAAAGACCGCGCCATAATTATCCTTCTAGGACGGTGCGATGGTCGGACCTCCCGATGACGTTATTATTCGATTGTTATGGATGGTGGCGGGGGGCGAAGTCGTGGTCGTCGTCGCTCTCCTGGCCGGTGTCGTCGCACTTCATTTCATAAAGACTCTCCAGCTTCGGCGTCGCAATCTCTTCCATGCCACCTGGAGACCGCTCCTCGTACAGAGTTTGACCGACAGTCCTCAATCGGTTCCTCGCGTCCGCTCCAGGGATATTTTGAACTTTCTGTTCTACTGGAATTATTTCCATGAGTCGCTGCTTGGCGAAGATAAAATAGTCGGACTGAACCAACTAGCCCGTCAGACCGGCATGGATCGGGCGGCGAAGCGGCTTCTGAAGGCGAAGGGCCTCCGCAAGCGCCTGATGGCAATCATTACCTTGGGCCATCTCCGGGAGCAGTCGGCGTGGGACGATCTCGCGGAGCTGGCTCAATCTCCACATCCTGTCGTGTCGTTGTCCGCTGCGCGAGCCTTGGTGGATATCGACCCGAAGGCGGCATTGACGTTGATCGCCCCGTGGATCGGTGCGCGAGCCGATTGGTCGCCGCCCCGGGTTGCTGCGCTGTTGTCCCATGCGGGCTCAGAATTAATCGCCCAACCGTTATCGCAGACGGTCATGACAGCCGCCCCCGACATGGCGATGCGACTTTTGCATTATTTGGAAGTCACCCGTTGCACGGCCGCACTGCCCGCGGTGCGGAGCCTACTCGTTCGCGAGTCGACTGATATGGCTGTCCGAGCGGCTTGCCTCAAGTTAATTGGACAATTTCAAGACCCCAAAGACCTCGCCCTAGTGAGATCGTTCATTGCGGATTCGGATGAACGCGTTCGAGCTCAAGCCGCGGCGGCTTTAGGGACGATTGGTATGCCGGCTGATGAAGGCTCCTTGATCGCGCTCCTTTCGGACTGGCAGTGGGACGTGCGCTACCGTGCCGCCGAGGCCTTGGCGCATTTGCCGTTCATGGAGCCGGAGCGGTTAGCAGAGATCCAATCCCAGCAAACCGATACGCTGGCCAAACAGATTCTTGAGCCGTTTCTGGCGGCGCCAAATCATCAGCACTCTATCTAGGATTTCGTTCAGATCCACGAGTATTTCGCTACTTAACTTCAGCACTGGCCTTGTGTCGGGCTCACTCGGTCAATGAAAAATAGCCCGGCATATCGTGAATCAGTACGCCGGCTAAGCTCGTGTGTGGAAATCCAAAAATTGTATCGAGTGCAGCCTGAACTTCGCGTCGTCTTTTTCCTGCAAACGTCAGACGTTCCGGCCGAACGATGATTTCATGCGCCACACGAAAACCTTCAGTGTGGCCGGGAGGAGGAGGGGTCAAGACGAGTCGGCGGCCGGCCCGATCGACATAGGCATTGGCCATGTTGAGCCGGGGTTCATGGATAAGTGTCACCTGACGATCGACCGGCAACGGCCGCGTTTCAACCGCCAGCCATATCGGTACCCCGACGACATCGCCGTATCCCAACGTATGTTCCGTGATGTCCCGCAAGTCGTCGACATCGGTTCGATAGCTCATCACCGCCACTTCATCCACTCGATCGATGACTTCAAAGTCCAGCGGACGATGGTGCACTGTTTTGGCGCTAAACCAAAACGGCATCACGATCGACAGCCGGGCGTGGCCTCCTAAATGTGCTTTGATCTTCTCAATGGCGCGCAGGTAGAGGCTGTAATCCTCAGGATCGGAAAACCGACCAAGGAGGTATGGTTCGATGTCGAGTTGAACTCCGCTCATGTGCTCCGGTGGGAGCAGCAGCCGCAATCGTGAGATCTTTTCTATCAGTGGAGTCGGATCGTAGATCGCCTCCGGATATCCATCAAGGGCAAAAGCTTCTAATCCCGACGAAGCGGCACGTTCCAACACATGCGCATACGCCGACCAGAGGGCGTCCGGATCTTTCCGATCGGGCATTTGCACGAGAATGCGAGTGACGCCGGCTCGGCGGCAATCCTGTATGAGCCCTTCCGGATCGGCCGCTACCGCCCGATAGTCCCACACCCAAAAGCCTTTTCGGGACCCCGTCGCCGGCTGGGCGCTCGTACGTTCCAACAAGAAGCGTGCAAGCGTCAGCGTGGCCGGTTCTGCATCTGCCTCAAATACGATTGTCATAATATGGGTTGGATCGAGGCGGCCGATCATCGGCTTTAGTGCGACGCGAATATCAAAATGGCCCGTGACTTTTGCGATCGCGACAGGAGGCTGATCGAGATCGTGAGCAAGCGCGATGGTGACCGGCGTGGAGGCATGACCTTTGAGCACGACGGTGGCATAGGACAGGACGTCAATGGCCGTAAACGATTGGCCAGTCATGATTGCCTGGCATGGTCGGGCGCGATCTCGAATGGCCACGGTCAAATTTTCAGGGCGCTCAATATCTGTCGATTGACAAGATCCTGCCAATTTCATGGCCTTCAGCACAGATAGGAGATCGAATTGTGCCGTAGAGGGGCGAAGCGGCGGAGGAGTTGGACGTGCCGGCGGAGTCGATCGAAACGAAAGCCGAGGAGGACCGGTCTCGCTATAGGTCAGGTCGATCTCATAGATTTTGGATGGTATGTCGCCGAGGATGGGAATGTCTTCGGCGCCGACACTGGATAAAGAACTCAACCCTATCAGGATAGCAGAGCTTAGAAAAGATGTAAATTTCATATGCTACAGTTCTTACGTAATGGATAGAAACAGACCCTTGCCTTTCGTATCACGTCGCGGGATGGCTCGCTCGCCGGTATCCGCATGCCCGGACCGTCGGTCTTCTGCCGGACGATGGCAGGTGCGCATTGATTGACGTCGTGAGACAGGCCGGCGGTCTCATACAGGCGTGGGAATGGCTCTTTATTGTCTATTTTGTCCTGCTGGCCGCGAGCTATTTATTGCTGGATGTCATTGCCCTCGTCTCCCTCTCGCGATACCTTCCAGAACATACACTCGATCGTTTGCCGGAAGGCTATACCGGGTTTGAGCCGGGTATCAGTCTGCTTGCTCCTGCCTATAACGAAGAAGCGACGATCGCCGGTTCGATTCGATCTTTACTCCAGCTGACGTATGCGGAATACGAAATTATCGTGATCAATGATGGATCGCCGGACCGTACGCTCGATGTCCTGATGAGCGAGTTTTCACTGGCCCGTTTTCCTGAAGTGTACCAGATGCGGATCCCGACCAAGTCGATCCGTGGCATTTATCGGTCCCAGCATTATCCGAATCTGCGCGTCGTGGATAAGGAGAATGGTGGAAAGGCGGATGCGTTGAATGCCGGCATCAATCTCTCGAAATACGGGTTGTTCTGCAGCTTGGATGCGGACTCGATCGTGCAACGCGACAGCTTGCAGCGCATCGTCCAGCCGTTTCTCCAGGATCCGTCTACGGTCGCCTGCGGAGGCACGATTCGCATTGCCAACGGCTGTGAAGTGAGCGGAGGGTTTCTCGTCAAGGTCGGCATGCCGAAAAATTTATTGGCGCTCTTTCAAATCGTGGAGTATATCCGAGCATTTTTCTTTGGACGGCTCGGATGGTCGCCGATGAATGCGATGCTCATCATTTCGGGCGCGTTTGGCTTATTCCAAAGGGACGTGGTGGTACAGGTCGGGGGCTATCGAACTGAAACGATCGGCGAAGATATGGAACTGGTCCTGCGGCTGCACCGGCGGTTGCGAGAATCTCGGACGCCGTATCGCATCACCTTTGTTCCGGATCCGATTTGTTGGACTGAGGTCCCTGAAGATCTGAGCACTCTCCGTAACCAACGTATTCGCTGGCAGCGGGGCCTCTGCGAAAGCTTGTCCCTCAACCGCGAACTCTTGTTCCATCCTCAAGGCGGCATGGTGGGATGGCTGGCTTTTCCCTTCGCCATCCTGTTCGAATGCTTGAGCCCGGTTATTGTCGTCATTGGGTACGCCGCTATTCTCGCCGGGTTTGCGTTCAGTGCCATTTCAATTGAAGGGGTGATCGTCTTCCTGCTGGCGGATGTCGGCTTGGGGATGGTGGTATCCGTCAGCGCCCTCTTGTTGGAAGAACTGTCGTTCCATATCTATCCCAAGCCGGCACACATGTTGGGTTTGTTTGCTGTCGCCATCGTAGAAAACGTCGGTTACCGGCAATTGAATTCAATCTGGCGCTTGATGGGCTTCATCCGGTGGATCTTCCGCACCAAAGCAAGTTGGGGGCATATGACGCGGGTCGCGTCTTGGCAGTCGCAATAAAGGGGACAGGATGGCGGCCGGTCCAGAACC
>JAICXS010000126.1 GCA_025934615.1 Nitrospiraceae bacterium | reverse complement strand
TCAGTACCGCCGATAAGGTGACCGATGTCTCCGGTCGTGGCGTCGGCATGGATGTCGTGCGGACCAACATTCGCCGGATCAATGGGAGTGTCGAGATCGATTCACAAGTGGGAAAAGGCAGCGTCATTACGATCAAGCTGCCGCTGACCATCGCGATCATTCAAGCACTCTTGGTCGAAGTGGAACAGGCCACCTTTGCCATTCCGCTCGGATCGGTCATCGAAGCGGTCAAGATTACGAAGGACGACATCAAGACGATCAATGGCCGTGAGGTGCTGACGTTACGGGAGCGAGTCTTGCCGCTGCTCAGGCTGTCCGAGGAGTTCGAAATCCCACGTGATCTCACCTGCGATAAATTCTATGTCGTGGTGGTGGGAATGGGGGAACGACATGTCGGCGTCATTGTCGACCGGCTCCGATCGCAGGAAGAAGTGGTGATTAAATCGATGGGCGATTATTTATCTGACATCAAAGGAGTGGCCGGCGCGACGATTACCGGCGAAGGAAAGGTCGTCTTGATCCTGGATATTCCGGAATTGGTACAAAGCCTCCGAGGCGGTCGACAGGCGCTTGCCCTGTCTTAACCCCATCGGGCTAGCGATCGAGAGGAAGAAGGCCATGTCGTCGTTAATTAAAGAAGTCGATGCCCGCACCGGCCTTGCCGGCACCAATCAAATGGAACTGCTGTTGTTTCATGTGGGCACCAGTGAAGTCTTCGGGATCAATGTCTTTAAAGTCCGGGAGGTCATGAAGTTCCCCGTATTGACGCGTCTACCTGAAGCGGACCCGCGGGTTGAAGGGATGGCCAATATCAGAGGCACCACCGTCCCGGTGATCGGTCTGACGAAAATTATCGTGGGCCTGACATCGGCTCAGTCCGTCCAGACGGCCGAGGGCAAACTCATCGTCACGGAATACAATGGCAGCCTGCAAGCGTTTCATGTGGCCGGTGTGGATCGAATCCTCCGGCTCTCCTGGACGCAGATTAAATCTCCGCCGCCCCTCGTGAGAAACAATACCAAAGGAGCCGTGACAGCCGTCGCCATGCTGGATGACGGCCGGATGGTCTTGATTCTCGACGTAGAAAAAATCCTGGCGGAAATGTCACCGAAGTCGGACGACGAAGTGTTCGCCGGAATGGAACTCAGACCCGAGGTCAAGAACAAGCGCGTGCTCTTTGCCGACGATTCGGCTGTCGCCAGGACACAAATTCGAAAAACGCTGGATCGGCTCAGTGTCTCCTATGTGCAAGCCACGACCGGGCAAGAAGCGTGGGAACGGTTGCTGGAGATTGCGGACAAAGCCATGCAGGCAGGCAAATCCGTTCGCGATGAGATTCAGATCGTATTGAGCGATATCGAAATGCCGGATATGGACGGGTTTGCCTTGACGAAGCACATTCGATCAGATCCACGTTTCACGGATATTCCGGTGATTCTACATTCCAGTCTCACCGGCACGTGCAATAAGGAAAAAGGCAAAGCGGTCGGGGCGACGGATTACTTGACCAAGTTCGATCCGAAATTGCTCGGGGAAGTCATTGCCCGGCACTGTTAATACCGCCGGTGATCGCGGAACAGATGACCATCCGATTCTCAGCGTGAGGTGAAGGCCCAATGCATACGACTCCGATTCGGGTCCTGGTCGTTGACGACTCGTCCTTCATGCGCAAGGCATTGTGCGGGATGCTGGCCGGCAATTCTAGTATCGGTGAAGTAGAGACGGCACGCAATGGTGAGGAGGCCCTGCAGAAGATTTCATCATGGAAACCTGATGTGGTCACCCTCGATATCGAAATGCCGGTGATGAACGGACTCGATGCTCTGCGCAAGATTATGGAGACACATCCGTTGCCGGTCTTGATGGTCAGTTCCTTGACGACCAAAGGGGCGGAAGAGACGCTGCAGGCCTTGGAATTGGGCGCGGTGGATTTTGTGCCAAAGCAGTTAGATGGCGTGGTGACGAACATTGCAGGAGTGCATGATGAGCTCGTCGCGAAGGTCATTGTAGCGGCGGGTATGGCAGGCCGGATCAGACCTCGGCGCCCAGTCACGTCTCGATCAGCGCTTGCCTCTCCGATCGTGGGACTGAGTTCGCGGTCAACGAGCGCGACACGTGGAAGCAAAATTGTCGCGATTGGTTGTTCGACCGGAGGGCCCCAAGCGTTGTCCGAGCTGTTGCCCATGTTTCCGAAGGATTTTCCGGCCGGCATCGTCATCGTGCAACATATGCCGAAATGCTTCACTAAGCCGTTCGCCGACCGTATGAACGCCCAGTGTGAGATCGATGTGCGTGAAGCGAATGAATCCGATGACGTGACCCCCGGGGTCGCCCTGCTGGCGCCCGGCGGCCTTCAATTACGGTTGGGCCGAAAAAAGGCCACACGGATTAGTGTGGAGTTGAAACCCAATTCTGAGGGCCATCTGCACGCGCCTTCTGTAGATGTGATGATGCAGTCGGTCGCTCAGCTCTATGCCGAGCGCGCGGTGGGAGTCATTCTCACCGGTATGGGTCAGGATGGCTTGGAAGGCATGCGAGCCATAAAAAAAGGAAAAGGGCGGACGGTGGCGCAGAACGAGGCCAGTTGCACCGTGTACGGGATGCCTCGCGCAGTGGTCGACAACGGGTGCGCGGATAAAGTAGTACCGCTGTCCCAGATTGCAGGTGAAATCATGAATATGATCTAAGGCATTGCATGCTAAGGACAGAAACAACCATGGCTCATATGGCGACCTGGAAGGCGCTGCGAGGGAGGAGGGTCAGATGAATCGGTTAAATCAAATGCACATCGCTCAGAAATTCGTCCTGTTGGTCGCCATCGTCGCAATCGTGGTGACGGCGATCGGTCTCTATTTTGTCTATCAGCAAGAGCAGAGCAAGATGATGTATATGCTCGAGGGACGGGGCAAGATCATCGAAGCGCAGACTCAAGTCACCCGCTCCTATATTGCAAAAAATTATGTCTCAAAAGTCAAAGGTATGAAGGGTGCTGAAGGCGTGCAGGTATCGAAGGACCATTTGGATAACCCGCAGGCGATTCCTCTGCCGGCGACCGCCACTCGGGAAATGAGCGAGGAGTTGTCCAAGACCGGCTTGTTCAACGCACGGCTGCTGAGCGGACAACCGCTCAATCCAGCGAATGGAACAAAAGATCGATTCGAAGAGGAGGCGCTGAAAGCCATTATGAGCGGCGCTGAATCCTATTCGCGAGTGGAAGACTCGGGAAGCGGAACGACATTTCGGCGTGCCAGTGCAGATAAGGCCACAGGGACCGCCTGTATTGGATGCCACGTCGGGAAGCAAGTCGGAGATGTACTAGGCATTCTCTCCGTCAGCATCCCGATGGAGCACATCAAAGCCGCCTCGAATGATTCCTTGCAGCGGAGCGCGACGACACTGATTGTCATGACACTTGCGATGATGATCACGATGTATTTTATGCTGAAGATGGTAGTGATCCGTCCGCTCATCGCGATGACGCATATTTCGCGTGATATTGCAGAAGGGGAAGGCGATCTGACCAAACGTGTGCCGGTCGAGGGAAAAGACGAAATCGCCGAACTCGGGAAGTGGTTCAATGTGTTTATCGAGAAGTTACAGGGGATGATTGGGAAAGTGGCCCATGTGACGGATAAAGTGGCCTCGGCATCGGTCCAACTGTCCGCCACAGCCGAAGAAATGTCGAGAGGGTCGGAAGGGTTGACGTCTCGAACGGCGCAAACCGCCACGGCCGTAGAGGAAATGAATGCGACGGTTGCTGAAGTCGCCCAAAACTCCGGCAAAGCCGCTGGGATGGCGCAAGAGACGGTGCAAACCGCCAAGAGCGGGCGCGAGGTCGTCACCGAGACAATCGATGGGATGCAACAGATTTCGGATGCGGTGACACAATCGGCGTCCATCATTGCCGCGCTCGGAAAATCCTCCGACCAGATCGGCGAAATTGTTCGAGTCATCGAGGACATCGCCGATCAGACGAATCTATTGGCATTAAACGCAGCTATCGAGGCCGCTCGAGCCGGCGAACAGGGACGCGGATTCGCCGTGGTCGCGGACGAGGTTCGGAAGTTAGCTGAACGCACGACCAAGGCGACGAAAGAAATCGGCGATATGATTCGCCAAATTCAGCACGATACCAAAGGTGCCGTCACGTCGATGGAAGACGGCACTCAGAAAGTGTCCAGCGGCGTCACGTTGGTCAATAAGACCGGAGAAACCCTCGGCAAAATAGCTGAGATGGTTACGCAGACTTCGGACATGATTCGACAGATCGCCGTGGCGGCTGAAGAGCAATCGGTGGCGACTCAGCATATTGCCGGCGACTTGGAGAACGTCGCCAAAGTAAGCAAAGAGTCGGCCGGCGGCGCCAGCGAGTCGGCCAAAGCCAGTCACGATCTCAGCCTGTTGGCGAGCGAACTTCAGACGATCGTCGGCAGTTTTCGGGTCACATCCGATAAACGACGTTAAAAGGTGGGCCATGATGATTCAAGGGCGGGAAGGAAATGTCGTCGATGCCTCGCCGGCCGACGGTCATCAGATCAGCGAGGGGACTGAGGAAAGCTGTCAGCTGGTCACGTGCTGCGTCGGCCATGAGGAGTTTGCGGTCGATATCCTCAGCGTTCAAGAGATCAACCGAATGGTCGATATTACGCGTGTGCCGAAAGCGCCAGTTTTTGTCGAGGGGGTGATCAATTTACGGGGCCGAATCATTCCCGTCTTGAACTTGCGCTGTCGATTCGGGATCTCAGCGGAGGGTGAGCGAACGGTGCGATCGCGCATCGTGGTCGTCAATGTGCGCACGCGCGTTGTCGGCTTGATCGTCGATTCCGTTTCCGAGGTGCTCCGTCTGCCTAAACAGGCGATCGAGCCTCCGCCTTCCCTGGAGACTGCAATCGGGGCAGAGTTTATTCAGGGAGTTGGCCGAATTAAGGACCGATTGCTGACAGTATTGGATCTGGATCGACTATTAACGCCGGCAGAACAGACACCGTTGTCTTAAGAACGGATCAGGCGGGCGGAGCAGAACGGTCTGAGCGATCGGTGAGTGGCTGCTGACCTGCCATCGTCTGGAGCATGCCCAAGGAGTGTTGAAGCACATCGGCTGCGCAACTTAACGTGGCCGGTAGCTGCTGCAAGACATCCTCCCAGCGTCCTTCTTCGCGAAGCGTCTGCAGCCGGCGATGTTGCTCTTCAAGAATCGCTTTTTTGGCGTCCAAGATCAGGCTCTCCACGCTCATCACGATCTGTCCTCCATTGGGCATGATAGAGCCCAACGCTAACAGAGTCCTCGATGGAGTGCAAGACGGCACATACGAAGGAGACAATGGAGTGATCGTTCGGCACCATTGTGTGCGGATAGTGTCGTCGAAGGGAAGTTATCCGTGGATTTTTTGACGATTATCGGGGCCGTCATTGCGATCGGGTCGATTCTTGCCGGCCAACTGCTCGAAGGCGGTCACATCGGCTCAATTATTCAAGCGACCGCCTTCATCATCGTCATAGGTGGAACGCTGGGAGCGGTCTGCATTCAGAATCCGCTATCGGTTGTGCTGAAAGGGGTCTCCTTGTTGTCACTCACGGTGTTTGATCCGAAGCTCGACATTAAGACCGACATTGCCAAGATCATTGATTTAGCCAACCTTTCACGTAAACAGGGCCTCCTTGCCTTAGAGGGAAAAATTAAAGATCTTCCCGACCCCTTCTTTAAAAAAGGGGTGCAGTTTATCGTCGACGGGACGGATCCCAAGATGATGCAAGAGATTCTGGAAACGGAAGTCGAACATCACGAAGAGGAAGGGATGACGGCCGCCAAAGTTTGGGATGCGGCCGGTGGTTATGCGCCGACGGTCGGGATCTTAGGCGCGGTGCTCGGGCTCATTCATGTCATGGAAAACCTGGCCGATCCTTCCAAGTTAGGAGGCGGGATTGCGGTCGCTTTCGTAGCGACGGTCTATGGAGTGGGCGCCGCCAATCTGTTCTTTCTGCCCTTGGGAAACAAGATTAAATTGAAACTGAAACGTGAAGCAGCGGCGCGGATGGTCATTATTGCCGGCCTTGTCGGTGTCGCCCAAGGCGACAATCCCCGCATTCTCCAAGAGAAGTTGGAAAGCTATTTGCCGCATTCTCAACGATCGAAAGAAGCAGTAAAAGGGTAGGGCGCAATACAGTAAAGTCCTTCACCCGTCCCGTTCCTAAAGAGATGGCGAAG
>JAICXS010000149.1 GCA_025934615.1 Nitrospiraceae bacterium | reverse complement strand
CCGCACCCATGCCGACGCAGGTGCCGATATCGTCGCGCCGTCCGATATGATGGATGGCCGGGTCGGCGCGATTCGCGATGAATTGGATCGCCATGGCTATACGGATATTCCCATCATGTCCTATGCGGCCAAATACGCCTCTTGTTTGTATGCGCCGTTTCGTGAGGCGGCCGACTCGGCTCCGACGTTCGGCGACCGGCGATCCTATCAAATGGATGTGGCCAATGCCCGGGAAGCTCTGCGCGAGATCGAGATGGATATTGAAGAAGGGGCCGATATCGTGATGGTGAAGCCGGCTCTCCCGTTTCTGGATATTATCGCCGCCGCCCGCGCACGGGTGGCCTTGCCCATCGCGGCGTATCAGGTCAGCGGTGAATACAGCATGATCAAGGCGGCGGCGCAAGCCGGATGGCTGGACGAGTCGCGCGCGATGATGGAATCGTTGTTGTCCAGTCAGCGCGCCGGCGCGGATATGATTCTGACGTACTTTGCCAAAGATGCGGCACGAGCCTTGACCGTGCGATCATGAGCGTTGAATGAAAGTTAGTAGAAGCCTCACGCACGACCAGCCCGCGACCTATCCTGTTCTCACGATCGGCAACTTCGATGGCCTTCATCGTGGGCACCAGGCCCTTCTGAAGTCGGTCGTGCAAACTGCGCTTGAGAAGAGCGGGACGGCCACGGTGCTGACGTTCGATCCCCATCCGATCACGGTGCTCTCGCCGGCGACGCCGCTCCGATTATTGACGACCATGAAAGACAAGCTGATTCGCCTTCACGAAGCCGGGATTGAACACGTCTTGTGTATCCCCTTCGACAAGGCGTTTGCGGCATTCACTCCGGAGGCCTTTGTCTGCAAGGTTCTGAGGGATCAGATCGGCGTGAGGGAATTATTTGTGGGGGAGCAGTTCGCTTTTGGCGCGGGACGGACCGGTCGCATGACGGATCTGGTTCGACTCAGCAAATCGGCTGATTTTGTCGTCCATGCGGTGCCTCCTGTTCGTGTCGAGGGCGACATCGTCAGTTCAACGGCCATCCGGACAATGGTACAGGCGGGGGAGGTTCATCGGGCAGCTCGTTTTCTCGGTCGACCATATGACTTGGCTGGAACCGTGGTCTACGGAGATCAGCGCGGCCAGACGCTGGGATGGCCGACCGCCAACATCCGCTTACCGGACCATCGCGTCATTCCGGCCGATGGCGTGTATGCGACCACGGCAGTCTGGAAAGGACGAGGCTTGGACTCCGTGACCTATATCGGCACACGTCCCACATTTGGAGATGGTGAACGTTTGCTGGAAGTGTATCTGCTGGATGAACAGATCGATCTCTATGGGCAGGAGATGTCAGTTCGCTTCCTGGAGCGGCTCCGAGGAGACCAGGTGTTTGCCACACCGGAAGAGCTGTCACGTCAGATTGCCGCCGATGTGCGCCATGCGCGCGACGTCGTGAGAGCAGCCGCGCAGACGGTTGCGGATTCACAGGCATCCTAAGTATGGCGCCATCCATCCACACGAACCCACGGCGTTCGCTCTTGATGCGCCGAGTGGCGGAGACGATGAAACGGCAGCGGTTGATCGAGCGCGGTGACCGGGTCGTCGTCGCAGTGTCCGGAGGCCCTGATTCGGTGGCGTTGCTCTCGGTCCTGCATGGATTGGCTCCGTCCTGGAACCTGTCGCTCTCGGTGGCTCATTTTAATTATGGTTTACGCGGGGCGGAGTCCGATGCTGATGCGGCTTTTGTGATGCAATTGTGCGCGCGTCTCCGTATCCCGTATCGATGCGAGCGGCTTCCGCTGACTGATGATCTATGCCAGGGACGGTCGTTACAAGAAGCGGCGCGCGAAGCGAGATATGCGGCGCTGCTGCGATCGCGAGCATCGCTCAATGCCAATAAAGTGGCGGTCGGCCATACGCGCGATGACCAGGCGGAAACCGTCGTCATGTGGTTGTTACGTGGCGCAGGAACGACGGGGCTAGCGGGCATGCCGTCCCTGCGTCTTCCATTCATTCGTCCGCTGCTCGCCGTTGGCCGCATCGACGTGCTCTCTTATTTGGCGGAACAGAAATTGGAGTTCCGTGAAGATTCTAGTAATGGCACGTCCATTTACCTGCGCAACCGGGTGCGGCATCATCTGCTGCCTGTGCTGATGCAATTCAATCCAGCCATTCTTGCGGGATTGGCGCATCAAGCGGACATTCTTCGTGAAGACGATGCCTGCCTCGACAGCATGGCGATGGAGCAGTTTGCTCGTATCGTCCGAAAGGGAGGCAACGAGGAATGGATCTTGGACCGCGCTGGATTGCTGGCGTTGCCGCTTGCGCTACAACGGCGTGTTCTTCGAAAAGCCATTCAGTACACCACCAAGGTGAACCGCGGCCCGTCCTTTGGGGCCGTGTCGTTGCTGTTGGAACGCGTCGTCCATGGATGTTCCGGTTCACGTGCAACCGTCCGAAATGCGAATGTGAGCCGAGCCTATGAGAAGATTCTCTTTCAGCCGCGTGATGTCGTGTCCGGTTCAACGCTAGATTTCACAACGGAGGCCGATATGTCCGTTGCCCTCCCGGTTCCCTCGACGATCTCCTGGCCTCCGACCGGGCAGCGGCTGCACGTCGATCTGGTACACTGCTCTCAACCGGTAACGACATGTTCTTCCGTATCGCCGATGCGAGTGCTGTTGGATGCCGACCGCATCACGGTGGACCTTCACGTACGAACGTGGAAACCGGGAGATCGCTTTCATCCATTTGGCTTCGGCGGCCATCAAAAAAAGCTGCAGGATGTCTTTACCGATCTGAAAGTGCCAAGACCGGAGCGAAACCGCATTCCGCTGGTCGTCGCTCCGGAAGGGATTGTGTGGGTGGCGGGCTATCGCCTGGATCATCGGTTTCGGGTGACAGCTTCGACACGGCATCTCCTGCGCCTCGCGTTATGGGAGAGCGAACGTCAGGAGTTCCGATAATGGACCGCATGTTCGGCCGGCCGATTGTCACCCAAGAACAAATGCGGATGCGCATACGTGAACTGGGCCGACAGATTACGATGGATTATGCCGGTAAGGATTTGATTCTCGTCGGCGTGCTGAAGGGTGCCTATGCGTTTTATGCCGACTTGGCCAGAGCGATCAGAATTCCCATGCGGGTGGACTTTCTTGTCGTGGCCAGTTATGCGGGAAAACCCAAGAGTTCAGGAAAAGTCAAAATGGTCACCGACTTGACTGAAGATATCGCGGGACTAGATGTGCTGCTCGTGGAGGATATCGTCGATTCGGGATTGACGGCTCAATATCTTATCAACACACTACACAAACGCAACCCGAAGTCTATTAAGATCTGCTCCTTGCTCAGTAAGCCGGAACGACGTGAAAAACATGTACCCATCGATTATGTGGGCTTTGAGATTCCGAATAAATATGTGGTGGGGTACGGCCTGGACTATCAACAGAAGTATCGCAATCTGCCTTACCTCGCGGTATTGGATACGGTAGACGACGATGGCTAACGTGCATAAGCCGTTCTTGTCACTTTTTCCAACGGTATGTTAGAATCTTGTGGCATTTGTCTTTCCTAGCAAGGATTACACCAGCAAGGTTTTGCACCGTTTAGTTTAAGGGTGCGTCGAGGAGGAGTTGGATGAACTCTCGGGTAAAAAATCTCCTATTCTGGGTGGTTGTAGGGCTCTTTATGATTTTGCTCTTCAACCTGTTTAGCGTTCCGACCCATGCACCCGAAGAAGAGGTCATCTTTAGCGACTTCATGGCGCAGCTCGACAAGGGCGAGATCACCAAGGTCATTATCAAGGCCAGCCATATCAGCGGCATTTTGAAAGACGGCACTCGCATCCGAACTTATTCGGCCGATTACCCCGATTTTGTGAAGGTGCTCCGTGAACGAAACGTCCAGATCGAAGCGAAACCGCCGGATGAAAGTCCGTGGTACATCACGTTTCTGGTTACCTGGGGGCCATTCATCCTGTTCTTAGGCCTCTGGTTTTTCCTTATGCGTCAGATGCAGATCGGCGGCAACAAAGCGCTGTCATTCGGCAAGAGCCGAGCCCGGATGCTGACGGAAGAGCGTAAGAAGATTACTTTTTCGGACGTCGCCGGAATCGACGAAGCTAAAGAGGAAGTATCGGAGATCATCGATTTCCTCAAAGATCCAAGAAAGTTTCAGAAGCTTGGCGGCCGGATTCCGAAAGGCGTTCTTATTGTCGGACCTCCGGGCACCGGCAAGACGTTGCTGGCAAAGGCTATTGCCGGAGAAGCCGGCGTGCCTTTCTTCAGCATCAGCGGCTCCGATTTTGTGGAAATGTTCGTGGGAGTCGGCGCGTCCCGCGTCAGAGACCTATTCGAGCAGGGCAAGAAACATGCGCCGTGCATTATCTTCATTGATGAAATCGACGCGGTCGGGCGGCTGCGAGGCGCCGGTCTTGGCGGTGGGCATGATGAGCGCGAACAGACCTTGAACCAACTCCTTGTCGAGATGGACGGATTCGATACGACAGAAGGGGTGATCTTGATCGCCGCGACCAACCGGCCGGATGTGCTCGACCCGGCGCTGCTGCGACCCGGTCGATTCGATCGCCAAATCGTCGTCAATCGCCCGGATTTGAGAGGCCGCACGGAAATCTTGAAAGTGCATACGAAGAAAGTGCCGGTCGCCGGTGATGTCGAGCTGGAAAAGATTGCGCGCGGAACGCCCGGTTTTTCTGGAGCGGATCTCGAAAACCTTGTGAATGAAGCGGCGCTCTGGGCCGCCCGTCAAGACAAGAAGGTGGTCGAGATTGCCGATTTCGAGAATGCCAAAGACAAGGTCTTGATGGGCGCAGAGCGCAAAAGCATGGTGCTGACGGACGAGGAAAAACGGACGACGGCCTATCACGAAGCGGGCCATGCGTTGATGGCGAAACTTCTTCCCGGTACGGATCCGGTTCATAAAGTGACGATTATCCCTCGCGGCCGTGCCCTCGGTGTGACCATGCAATTGCCGACAGATGACCGGCACAACTATTCCAAAGATTTTCTCTATAATAATCTCGCCATTCTACTCGGCGGCCGGGTCGCCGAAGAGTTAGTGCTCAACCACATCACCACGGGCGCCGGCAACGATATCGAGCGCGCCACCGACTTGGCCCGGAAAATGGTTTGCGAATGGGGGATGAGCGAACGGCTCGGTCCATTGACGTTCGGCAAGAAAGATGAAGAGATTTTCTTGGGCCGTGAGATCGCTACGCGTCGCGACTTCAGCGAGCAAGTCGCGATTGAAATCGACCACGAAGTCAAACGGCTCGTAGTGGAGAACTATGACCGCGCGAAGAAAATGTTGACAGATCACATGGCAACCCTCAGGGCGCTGGCCGAGGCGCTGCTTGAAAAAGAAGTCCTTGATTCACCGGAAATCGACCTGATTATTAAGAACAACGCGCCCCAGGTCGTGCCTATTTAATTCTCTGAGTGATCGGCGGCGCCAGTCATTCGCATTGTCAGTCCCCACTGCTTCCTCTCCTCGCTTGATGTAAGACGGTATTTGTAGGTTCCTTTCATAGGCGTGATGCATACCGAGTCATCTACTTCAGCAGTGTGGGCGATCAGAGGGCGAGTCTTGCCGCTTGCGGACCGCGTTCACATCATGGGGATTCTCAACGTGACCCCGGATTCGTTTTCCGATGGCGGCCGCTACCTGAATCCGGAT
>JAICXS010000118.1 GCA_025934615.1 Nitrospiraceae bacterium | reverse complement strand
TCCAAATACCCGCCTAGCCCCAAGGTGCTGTTGATAAGAAAGCGCCCCAGCTCCAACCCCGCTCCTTTAAACTTGCCTTGAAAGAGATTGTTCAGGAGACGTGGTGCGAACCGGATATTGTGGAAGACACGCCGGATGCCGCGTTCGATTTCATCCGGCACCAGAAAATCATAGCCTTGCGCCACAGGCTTGACGAGATACTTATCCACTTTCCGATTAAAGTTGAAGATGGCCACATTGAACGGCTCCCACGGATCGTATTCTTCAACGTCTGCCGGTTGTTCTCCGGGCTTTTGGAATGGATCGTAGAGTTCATTGTCGATCGCGCGTTCCTCCTGCGTTCCCTGCGCCGGCGGCTGCTCGGACCGTGTGCGCGGGGATTCTGCCGACATCACAGGAGCGGGAGTGGCCTCGGTCTCGACGTGGGGCTCTTCGTCGGCATTGGGTGACGAATGGGTCTGAAGATCGATAGGCACACCCATAACGGGAGTGTGATCGATGGACCCTGTTCCCAACGAGACGGAGGAAGAAGGCGCCAACGTCATCGAACCGGAGAGCGTCTCGGACCATTCTGCGCAACCGATCAACGCACTCGCGGCCGATACGATCAAGAGCCTGCAGATGACTGCGCGTGTCCACCCTTCCACTCCGTCCTCCTCTATTGTGATGCCATGCCGAATTGCCGCGGCACTCTACCAGAATAGACGAGTACTGGAAAGTTTTATCAGTCAACGCGTATTAAGCGACCCGCGCCAAGAATGGGACAACTGCTCGGTGACAATACTTGTCGTGCCGGAACAACCGACGATTGCGATTGAAAAGGAGGGAAGCAGACTCGTTCTGGACGGCCCGAATGCCTGGGCATGCGAGGGGGTAAACCGCGAGCATGACCGTAGCATGTGGGTTGTAAAACGCATCGAGCGGTGTGCTGCAATGGGATTAATCCGACGTGCGATGCGATTGACACAATACGTTCTTATCTGATGGAAAAACAGCCGAACGATGTACTAGATTAGCCTCGCGATCTTTCTGGCGAACACAAAACGTATTGAGCAATCCTTTTCTAGGAAGTGGAATGATGATTAGAATCATACTGTCAATATCTTTCATCATGGGGCTAGTCGTGCTGCCGGCCATGATCGTTCATGCCACCGACACGAGATCCAATTATTATTTGTATGAGGAAAGTCAATTGTCATTCACCAAATGCTTACGATATGAGGCCCTAGAAAGCCAGGCTCCGCTGATGTTGTCCAGCGTAATCAACGTGTGCAAGGTCTTTCACTTTAGGCCCGACGGAACGATTCAAGCAACCATTTCGACGACAGCCCCGAACCCGACAGAATGGTGCCTCGATGCGGCTAGTGGCCTCGGTAACGATGGGGACCTGATACAACTCTCTGAGTGTAACAGTAAGGCCAATCAAATCTGGCATCTGATAGATGGACGTCTAAGGGGCATTCACGACAAGTGCATCGCTCGGGGAGAGGGAGATAAAGCAATTCTGGGGTCTTGCGAACATGGCATTATGTGGCATCCCGAAGTGTGGACTCAAGACTAGACGTCCTCTCAACTACCCTAGAGCTGAATGAGTACGGAACTTACGGTTAATCGCCGGGAACGGCGATAACCGGCACCTGCGGATTTCCAAGCACGATCTGCGTCAAGGAGTCCAATATGCTTCGTGGAAGATAGTCTTGCAGCGTGGGTTCTATTTGCGCCTCAAGAGCGATCGCCATACGGTTGGTGGAAAAGATCGTGACGTCCATGCGAACCAGCCGGCCGTTCAACTCAAACACGACATTCCGCTCGTTCAAAGACACGAAGTCCCACAGCCACACGTAGTCGAGCATCGCGTGTTTGCGATAACACCCAAACGTGTGGGTGAGGGACACCGCCGCTTGCCCATGCGTATCGACCCAGCCCAGGCGCTGGAACGACCGGTTCCATGACTCGCGCCACAATGAGTCCTTCACGCACGGCTCGCTGCGTGGCGGAGTCTTAGACTTGCCGCAATGCCAGCTCAGAGTCGCCATAACCCACACCCATACTTCGCCGTTGTTTTCAGCCTGCGACAGCTTGAGCTCCGGCAGGACGTTAAGGCCCTCGAATTGCCGTTTCTCGATAGCCGGATGGGAATGCATCAGCTTCTCAAAATCCGCGTCCGCGGTGGCTTTGTCTTTCTCGCTCCAGGAAGCGACAGGCCATGGCGCCGTCTCGCCCTTGGTATCGGAGGCGATCTGTTTCAGGCACTCGGTGAGCGAATTCGCAAAGTTTTCCTTGAACTCCTTCGCCACGGAAACGTCTTGGGGACGAGTCCAATCAAGACTGTAGGCGGCGGTTGCGGGGGCAACCAGCAGCACATGAAATGTGCCGTTCCGCAATGCCGCCGCTCGGACAAAAAACTGCATGGTGACGATGATATCGTGAAGCTGCATATCTTTGTTCTCAGAACCGCGGGAATACACCGTCGTGGACCTCAAGGTAGATGGACGATGTTCGAAAGTGACTAGGAGGGACACGGGGGCGTTCGGGCGCACGGCAATCCCGTACCTGACGAGTGCGGTTTCGATGTATGTCCGCTGTTCGGCACCGGAGAGGTATGTTTCTGCCGATCGATTAGGCTCAAACGTCAGCGACACGGCTTTCACCTCGCTGAGAAACTGGCTCGGGCTCATAAACGGAGCCCCAGAAAAGCTAGTGCCGGCGGCCACGAGCGGCCGAGGTGCTAGACAGGCAAAGAAAGTTAGAAGAACGATGGTGAGTCCGTGCGGCAGGGCTTTCGGTAACATATGTCTTCTCTGAACTTGCGGGAGACGGCAAATCGACAGGTTACTTCCTTTCCACTCGGACAAGAATTGGGGCGAAAGCAATGTGCACATCTACCGCTACCGCCGTCCTTCCATCGTCCGTTGCCTCACGGTCGCATGGGGATGTCGCGGAATTCGTCGGCCAATTGCTGCGCGATCTGGCAGTGAACATTCGTGGGCGGCTGATTAGCCGCTTTCATTTTCTCGCATGCTTTCTCGTACCCGAAAGGGCCGCTCAGTAATTGGGTTTTTCCAGCGATCGCCTGCTGCTGATCGCGAGGATCGTGGGTGGCTTGGTAGGACATCCAGCTTTTTTTGACGTTCTGGTACACTGCGTAGTTGTGTTTTCCCATGACGGTCAAGGGAAGGTGCGCAGCAGGCAACGCGGACTCTTCGATTCTGCTCTGCCCCAGGCCTTGCGATTCACCTAACTTGTGACGTGCAGCCCACAGTGTCCGCGGGCATTCTATGACCGCTATGTCGCCATACCGCGCCAAAGGATGTTTGCGCGACAGTTTCAGAATCTCAGCCATGGGGATGGGGACGTCTTTATACCAGAACGTGACGGTCTCCGAGCCCGTGCTGTCCGGATTCGTCGGGCCGTACTCGCAATCCGACACCTGCGCGCCACGGGCCTCGATATCGCCGAGTTGACGCATCGCCGGCGACTGCGCCGGCAACTCCATGTCTTTTGACACCGCCGTTTCAAACGCCTGCTTCTTTACCGCGGCGATCGATTGCTTCATCAAGCCAATCTCTTTGCTGTGATCTTTGACCGCATGCCAGGCAATGCGTTCTTCAAGAAGTTGGATCATGTTTCCACGAATACGTTGGACCCGCTCGCTCGCGCACCCGCGCTCATGGATCTCCATCGCCATGGCGAGCATGTTGGGATTGAGTGCCCAAAATCCCGGGGAGTCGCCCGCAGCGCTGAGCACGCTCAACGTCATGAACTGAGCACTTGGGAACGTGCCTGTCTGACGATCAGTATTCAGATACTGAATATACTTCGCGATCCGGGCCATGACGTCCGCGGCTGATTGGTTCTCGCCCAACACGTTACATTTATCCGGACCTGCGTTCTTATCGGTCCGAAACGCCATAAACACGGATTCCAGATCCATTCGGCCGAAATTATCGTCGCTGATGTGGGCAAAATCGCCGGTATAGAGCTTATTGATGAGATCGCGATCGGAATGAAAGGGCCAACCCAGCGCGGCCAAGCTGGGCGTTTGAACTGCAAGTGGGATCGAAAGTGAAAGGAGCGAACCGAGAAGGAGGAGCCTCCGAGAAAATATGCCAACGAAGGCGAGAGGCCACATAGACTGAGACATCGGTCCCTCCGTCTATCGGTAGGCGACTATGCGAGAGGCAAAAATAAAAGTCAATATATGGAAATGGGGACGATGAGCTGCCGGATTCACTTACTACTTCGTGCGGGCTGTCGAATCAGAAGCGCATCCCTACTCCGACCAACACATTATCGTATCCAGGGTTGGTGCCCTTTCCCTGAAGAAAATTAAATCCAATCTTGGCCCCATCGGAATTGTGCTGGTACCCAGCGGAAATGAAATAGCGATTGATCTCATACCTCAATGTAAGGCCGAGATCATAGGTGTGTTTCGTCTGACCCAAGCGATCGGATGTCGTTTCGCCAATACGTTCCGTCGCATAGGCAAGACCGCCATTCACGAGTATTTCATAATGATCGAATCGGTACCCCAGCATCACTCCACCGGCAATGAGCGGAACGTGAACGCCATCAAGAAGCGCTCCTTTTGCATACGGACCGATCTCAAATACGCCATCGCCCATTGTTGTGACCGGAAAGAGCCGGTCCGCAAAAATCTGCGCCGTCAGCTTTATGGTCCGTGGAAGCCCCTCATCATTGTCGGTGCAGGTTCCACATATGACGCCGGCTCCTAGACGAAATTCTACGTCCGTATGGGCATCGGGCAGTTGCGCAATGGCGGTGTGGACAAATGCTATGGTCGTGACTATGAGCACCCATGCGGTGGATACGAAGATTCGAAGCCCCAATTCGAATCGGCCTGAATCCGTCATACCGTTACACGAAACACACGCTGTGTCACGTGCCTCGTCTATGGGCAGTCCTTATGAGAGACTGCGTCGCGACGGTATAGTTCTCTGTGGTGGCCGTTGTCAGGCACACGGCGTCGCAACTCTACGTCGCACTCTTAGTATGTATACGAATGAGCGAGGCGGAGGTATCGGGCAGAGGGTCATTACAATGTCGAGCGATGCAGAATGACGAGCGGAAGAATGACTGACTTTCAAGAAGAGTCGAGCGACGGCTGGGGCCTCTGTTTACGTTTGCAGCACCTTTTGCAGAGGACGAGCCCTGACTCAGGGAGACTCAAAGCGGTCTAGGCAAGGTCACTTTTGCGATATCGCCTTAAGCCGCTGGCCCCAAACGCGACCAAACCGGTGAGGACCATCAGCAGTGTGGCAGGTTCAGGGGTGGCGAGAATCCCGCGGATCTCTCCATTGGGGAACAAGGTCGTGTGAATGTTCAGATAAGTCTCTCTATTTTGGATTCCGGCCACCAATGCTGCCTCAGCGCCTGCGATTGTTCCGCCGTTCGCCGTGACGAAGGCCGGATTATATGTGCCTGAATCCAAGAGACTAAAGTCGTGTGAGTACGTCCCGGCGGTCACCCCTAACGGGAACGCAGGAAACACAGGAACCGTCGTCGCGACCGGAACGTTTACGCCGGTTGCACCGGGCGAAGGCAGGCAGCAGTGAATATGCGCTGCCGTGGTAGCCGCTTCCAGGCCGCTGAACGTGACGTCAACATGCATGGTGTTGGCGGCAGGGTCGAGGATCACCGTCGCGAAGCCCGTGCCTGGCGAACCGGTGGGAGGAACTTCAGCGGCACCCGTGAGGCCGGCGGTGAAGGTAATCGGCGCGGCATAAATAATCGGCGTCGGCAGGATCAAGGCAACCATCAGAACCACAGCCAGTGAGAAGCATCTCATGTTTGCCTCCTTCTGTTGGTCGTCACCACGCAACAAAAGTGTAAGCCCGATTCAAGACTCCCACAAGGTCATGGAAATGAGTAAAGGTTTCGGGGGCGAACAATTCCGAGACGGGCTACGGCCAAGCGCGGCCTCTTCGGCCTTCTACAGTTTCATCGTTCCAAAGCTGCGTAAGTCTTCGGCTGATTCTCAATATGCAGATCGGCCATGTATGGTGAAGTTATATACAGAGAAGGATAAGTACTATCAGAACGTCCATTCTTCGATTACAGGTGCTGGCTCTCTGCATGGTCCTCGCGACAGCGACGGCGGCTCATGCCGTGCCGACCGGACTGGACTACGTCTTCTTCACAGGCCTCGGCACGGGATCAAGCCCATTGGACCACATTGCCAATGCGTCGTTTCAGGGGAAAAGCGGAGAGGGGCTTCAAGCGCTCGGACAGGAATTCGACACGACGTTTGCGAGCCAGCACGTCAGCGGACGCGTCTTTCCATGGGATCAAGAATCGGCAGCAGCCGACTTTGTGCACTCGCTGAACCGCCTGGATGAACTCGTCGTGGTGGGACATAGCTTCGGCGGTGATTCGGCCCTGCAATTCGCCAACACCTTGAC
>JAICXS010000344.1 GCA_025934615.1 Nitrospiraceae bacterium | reverse complement strand
CGCGGCATCAGGACCTTCGAGACGCAATATCGGAATACATTGGATCTCGCCGCTGTTCCCTCGCTCAAGGAATTGTCGCATTTGCCGGTCATCGTCGATCCAAGCCATGCGACGGGGAAATGGCAGCTTGTCGCACCGATGGCGAAAGCGGCCGTCGCCGCTGGCGCGGACGGCCTTCTGATCGAAGTGCACTCCAATCCGGAATGCGCCCTGTGCGACGGGGAGGAGTCTATTAAGCCGACGAAGTTCAAAGAACTCATGCACGATTTAAAGAAGATCGCCGAGGCGGTCGGCCGGGAAATCTAAAGGACTGAGGATGAGGACTGAGAGAAAAGTGAATGGACGCAATCTCACCTGAGCCGTCTGCCCTCAGCGCTTCCCATTGATCATGCCTCACCATTTCAAGCAAGTGACCATCATCGGAGTGGGCCTCATCGGCGGCTCCCTTGGATTGGTTCTCAAGCAGGCGCAGCTTGCCGACTCCGTCGTCGGTGTCGGACGACGGGTCGAGAATCTCAAAACCGCTGTGGAGCTCGGCGCCATCGACTCCTATGTCTCGGATGCCATCGAAGGAGTTCGTGAGGCGAATTTGGTCGTGCTGGCGACCCCCGTGGATACGTATGAGCGGCATCTGAAGGAGTGGGGGCACTATCTTTCGGACGGCGCGATTGTGACTGATGTGGGGAGCGTGAAAGGGCTTCTCGTCGAGCAGGCCGAGCGGTTATTGCCGGCGCAGGTCCGGTTTGTCGGCGCCCATCCCATCGCAGGACGTGAGAAGACGGGGGTTGCCGCCGGCTCGGTCCGCCTTTTTGAGGGGGCGCGATGCATTTTGACGCCGACGCCGCGGACGGATCGTCATGCCATGGAGATTATTCGTGACATGTGGCAAACCGCCGGATCCCGTGTGTCGACGATGGATCCGTTTCAGCATGATCGTATCTTAGGGGCCGTCAGCCATTTGCCGCACGTGGCGGCGTTTTCTCTGATTAATGCGCTGCTTGAAATGGGCCAGTCGGCAATGCCCGAGCTCGACCTCTTGTCGTATGCCGGTGGAGGGCTTCGAGATACCACGCGAATTGCCGCCAGTTCTCCTGAGATGTGGCGGGATATTTTTCTGTGGAATCGAGACAACCTTGTCACCATGATCGGTCAGTATGAGCAGCAACTTCAAAAATTAAAACATTTGATCTCCGTGGGCGACGGTCCCGGTCTTGAGAAAGAACTGGAGCGGGCGAAACAGGCACGAGAACAACTGAACTAACAGTTGTTCGTGTTGAATTTCAGTTTCAGTTCTGAACAAACCATAACAATGTCGTCTTTGACCATCAATCCAGCGGGTCCTCTCATCGGCACGATTTCCGTGCCGGGCGATAAGTCCATCACTCATCGCGCCATCATGCTCAGTGCATTAGCTAATGGTGAAACGACGATCACTGGGTATTGTCCCGGAGAGGACTGCTTGAATACGGTACGTGCCTTTCGCGCAATGGGCATTCGAATCGATGCAACGCCCACGAACTTGCGTGTCTATGGCAAAGGTCAATGGGGATTGACCGAGCCCGACGGTCCTATAGATTGTGGTAATTCAGGAACCGGTATCCGATTGTTGGCCGGCCTCTTAGCCGGACAAGATTTTTTTACGGTGTTGACCGGAGACGAGTCGATCCGCCGCCGCCCGATGGGCCGTGTTGTCAAACCGGTTCGCGCAATGGGTGCCGCTATAACGGGGAGAAAAGGCGGGGAGTTCGCCCCTCTCGCGGTCACAGGCAGTCGATTGCAAGGAATCACCTATGCTTCACCGGTTGCCAGTGCACAGGTGAAGTCGGCCCTACTTCTTGCCGCCCTCTATGCTGAAGGGCTTACGCGCATTACCGAACCGCGGCTGTCCCGAGATCACACCGAACGCATGTTCAAGTTTTTCGGTATCCCGTTTCGACAAGAGGGGAGCATCATCGAGTTAGAAGGGCGGCCTTCAGTGGGATGGAATAGTCAGGGGGAACTCGCTATTCCGGGGGATCTGTCTTCCGCGGCCTTTTTTCTGGTCGGCGCCTCAATTGTTCCCGACTCGGATGTGACGATCGTTAATTTAGGCATCAATCCTACCCGTACCGGCGTGCTCGATGTGCTGTCTGAAATGGGCGCTCGTGTTCGTATTCTGAACACCCGAGAACAGGCAGGAGAACCGGTTGCCGATCTTCGCGTCTGTGCAAGTCGGTTGCATGGGGTCCGGATCGGAGGCGACCGTATTCCGCAGACAATCGATGAATTTCCGATCCTCTGTATAGCGGCGGCCATGGCAGAAGGTGAGACCGTCATTACTGGCGCTGAAGAGTTGCGCGTCAAGGAGAGCGACCGCATTGCCACGATGGCCGCGGAATTGAGAAAAATGGGAGTGTCGATTGCCGAGACGTCGGATGGACTGATCATTCAAGGGACAGCCGGGCGTGCCTTGCACGGTGCCTCATGCGCAAGTTATGGTGATCACCGTGTCGCCATGTCTCTGGCGATTGCCGGACTCGTCGCCGACGGGCCGGTACATATTGAGAACACCGACTGCATGGAAACCTCGTTCCCCGATTTTAATGCGAAACGCTTGGAATTATTGACACGATCTGGTCGAGGTCTATAATAGCCCTCCGTAACGCGAGAGGAATGCGTGATCATTGCCATTGATGGACCTGCCGGTGTAGGCAAGAGCACGGTCGCGAAGCAACTGGCGACGCGCTTGCACTATCGGTATGTCGATACGGGGTCGCTCTACCGGGCGATCGCCTGGAAAGTCCTGCGTGCCGGCGTCAATCCATCGGATCATACGGCGATCACCGCATTACTTGCGTCGACTCGGATTTCCCTCACCCCAGATCCGGAAGCGCCTTGCGTACGAGTCGATGATAACGACGTGACGCATGAGATCCGCACGGCTGAAGTGAGTCACATGGCCTCCGTGGTTTCGGCAATTCCGGCCGTCCGCGAGTGGCTGTTGCCGGTTCAACGGGTGCTAGGAGCAGAGGGGCACGTCATTGTCGAAGGCCGCGATATCGGAACGTGTGTATTTCCCGCGGCCTCAGTGAAATTGTTTTTGGATGCGGACAGTGAAGTTCGGGCAGCGCGCCGCCAACGAGAGCTTGTGACGGCGGGCGCCTCCGTCCCATTGGATCGCACACAGCAGGATATGGACGCCCGCGACGAGCGAGATCGGACGCGATTGCTCTCACCGTTACAGCCCGCACCTGACGCCGTCGTCATCGATACGTCGGCATTGAGTCTCGATCAAGTCATGGACAAGCTGATGGCGGTGATTTCGTCGAAACGCTGAGTGCGGTCATTTATTGGTGTCTGTGGGGGTTGTTCCGTGCGGTGGGTCGCCTCGGGTTCCGCTATCGCGCGTTTGGCGTGGAGCATATTCCGAAGACCGGCGGCTTGCTCATTGCGGCGAATCATGCCAGTTTTCTGGATATCCCACTGCTGGGATGTGGAATTCCAAGGCGTGTTGCCTTCTTAGGCCGTCAGGATCTGTTCCCGACTCCTGGGCTCAATGGGGTCCTTCAATGGCTCGGGTGGATTCCGATACGGCATGACAAATTGGATCGGGCTGGATT